>JAXGWL010000049.1:0-5734 GCA_040773345.1 Lactobacillus sp.
ACAATGTCTCTGAAGCTGAGACGGCACCCATCGGCCTGATGGTGGCGAATAAAAATTTACTCACTTTTACCACTGACAAGACAGACTTTGTCAACGATGAACTGAGCGCGCGCCTGGCGCGCCTGAAAGCGGCTGGTAAAAAAGTCAACTGCCTGGACTTTGTCATCGGCATCATGTACGACTTCACGACCGCCTACTTCACACCTATTCGCCACGCCGACGGTGAACGGCAACGTCTCTGCAGCGTAACCTGCAAAAAAACATGGACCGTTCAGCCATCACTAGTCTCATGGAAATTGAAACTGGCTCGGTCTACATCCTGTCCTCCATTACTGGCAACATTTCTCTGCTGCAAGAGTTTAAGCACCGGCTACGCAATCTGTTAAACGACGACCAACTAGAGAGCCTCGATGACGTCATTGTCGAAGCACAACAAGGCCTAGAAATGGCGCAAATGGCCTCTACGCTGTCTCAACGCGTTTCATCCGCATCCAGCAAAGTGCTGGATTCCCGGCTGAATGAAACGATGCGGTTTTTGACCGTCTATTCGATCGTCCTAGCGATCCCTCCGATTGTCTCAGGCTTTTATGGTGAAAACGTAAAACTGCCTGGCGCCGACCTCGATTGGGCCTGGCAGCTAACGATCATGATCACTTTAATCATGATCGTCTTGTCCATCTGGTTTATCTTTAACAAACACTTCTGGAAATAAAAAAATCCGACTCCCAAGAGTCGGATTTTTATTTTACTCAGGTAAAGGACTGTTATCGCGTCCTGTTTGGCTTTGCCGCACGTGTTCTTGTGCAATGGCCACTAGGGTTTCAGCGAGCTTATCCAGCTGTTGCACCGTGACGTACTCGTAGCGACCGTGGTAATTGCCACCGCCATTAAACAGGTTCG
Organism: Lactobacillus sp.; assembly: GCA_040773345.1. Classification (GTDB taxonomy): domain Bacteria; phylum Bacillota; class Bacilli; order Lactobacillales; family Lactobacillaceae; genus Lactobacillus. The sequence continues at coordinate 901 of JAXGWL010000049.1, forward strand.
GAGTTGGAATCCCTTTTTGACTGATAAAGTTGCCGTCGGTGCCGCCCCTAAACGGCAATGGTTTAGGATCCAGGCCGATCTTTTTATAGGCAGCCTCGGCTAAGTTCACCACATACGGGAACTTGCGCACGCTGTTGGCGATATTTTCGTATTGACGCCGCATCGTCAGCGTGAAACGTTTGCCGTACTTTTTATTCAGACGGGCGACCAGGTCTTTGACAAACTGCTCTTTGGCCGTGAACTTGTCCCAGTCAAAATCACGGATGATAAACTCCGCGTCGGCGTGGTCAACCTGGCTGGAAGTTGCAAGCATCATAAAATAGCCTTGTTTATCCTTAGTCTTTTCTGGCACTTCATCTGCTGGAAAAGCACTGAGAAACTCGTTTAAAAGCGTCGTTGCATTGACCATCAGACCGTAGGCATTGCCGGGGTGGACCAGCGTGCCCTTGATGTGGACGTGGGCCTCAGTTGCATTAAAGGTTTCGTATTGCAGTTCGCCAACTTGCCCGTTGTCCAAAGTATAGGCAAACTCGGCGCCTGGGAAGTCCTTGGGATCAAAGCGCGTGCCGCCCAAACCGATTTCTTCGTCAGGACCAAAGCCGACAAAGATGTCACCGTGTTTAATAGCTGGGTGTTCGACCAAGTACTTGATAGCGCCAACCAGGCCAGTGATGCCGGCCTTATCATCAACGCCCAACAGCGTGGTGCCGTCACTAGTGATCAAAGTCTGGCCCTTGAGCTTTTTGAGGGCCGGAAATTCGGCCGGATCCAGGTCAATGCCTGGACTCAAGGTCAGTTTATTTCCCTGGTAATTTTCGTGCACCTGTGGCTGCACATTTTCCGCTGAAAAATCGGCAGTGTCGACATGGGCCACGATGCCAAAAGGCGTCACTTTAGGGTCATTGCAGTTGCTAGCCAGCTTGCCAATGGCAAAACCGGATTGTTCATTGTAATGCGCTGGCAGACCTAGGCCCTTGAGCAGGTCAACTAGCTGCAAGGCCAGCTTTTTTTGGTTCGGCGTCGATGGAACCTGGTCGTGGTGCGCATAGTCCGAGCGCGTATTTTGCTTGGCCAGTTTAATAAACAGCTCTTCTAGATAAGTTTCATCGGTAAAGGGCATCTAACCCCCTCTTTTCTTTTTTACTTGTTAGCAATGTACACGTTCTTAAAGTCGTAAGGGACACCGTTTGGGTTGAAGGAGACGTTCTTGACGCTCGTTCTAACCAGCTGCGGGTTGGCGATTTGAATCAGTGGGATCGTCGCTTGGTCGTTCATCAAGATCTTTTCGGCCTTAACCAAACGAGTCCACCGCTTTTCTGGCTGGTTGCCGTAGACGTTTTCTGCTTCATCTAACAACTTGTCGTATTCAGCGTTCTTCCAGCCACAGTCGTTGTATGACGAGTCGCTTTCAAAGACGTCTAAGAAGTTGATCGGGTCGGCCAAAATTGACTTCCAGGTGTCGACAGCCAACTGGTAGTCCTTTTTATATTCACGAGAAATCAATTGGGTGTACGGAATCGTTTGGACAGAAATTTTGACATTTGGCAGCGAGTCCAGTTTGCTTTGCAGGAACTCAGCAATTTGCTTGCCGTTGTCGTCATCTGATGACAACAAGGTCAAGTTCAGGCTCTTGACGTTGGCTTCCCGCATGCCTTCGCGAATCAGCTTTTTGGCTTTCGGCAAGTTGTATTCGACGCCGGATTTGACGTAGGCCTCTTTGTAGAACTGCTTGCCGGTCTTGGGGTTCTTGCCCATGCCGGACGGCACAAAGCCTTGGGCAGCTACTGAGCCATTGCGTAAGACATTCTTAGCTAAAGTCTGCCGGTTGATGGCCAGCGAGAAGGCCTGGCGGATCTTCTTATTCTTAAAGGCTGGCACGGTGGTCTGGTTCAGTTCCAAACGTTGCAAAGCGGCCGCTTTGCGAGCGTGGAAGCCAGCCTTGCCCTTATTAGCAGCAACTTGCTCGCCGGTCAGCGGCGTTTCATCAGTCTTATTAGCAGAGTACAGGTTGTAGCTCGTACTTGAGCTTTCAGAAACCTGTTCGTTGACCTTTTGCAGACGGACGTGCTTGGCATCCCAGTAGTTCTTATTCTTGACCAAGGTAAAGGTCTTGTTATTGCCAGTCCACTTGGTCATCTTGAACGGGCCACTGGCCAAGGTGTATTGCGCAGCAGTGCCATACTTTTTTCCGGCCTTTTCCACAAACTTTTGGTTTTGTGGGAAGTAAAGTGGGTAGGCTAAGAAGCGCTTAAAGTAGCTAACCGGCCGCTCAAGCTCCACGTGCAGATGGTATTTGGAAGGCGCAGACACGCCTAAGCTGCTTGGCGATTTCTTAGAAGCATTGATCGCAGCCGCATTTTTCAGATAGTTCAAGTAAAAGGCCATCGTGGACTTAGTCGACGGCGTCACGGTCCGGCGCCAGGAGTAGACAAAGTCTTTGGCTGTCAGGGGCGTGCCGTTCGACCACTTTAAGCCCTTACGCAAGGTAAAGTCGTAAACACGGCCGCCGTCTGACACCCTCACGCTTTTGGCCAAAGCCAGCTTTGGCTTTTGGTTCTTGTCCAAGCGGTACAGACCTTCTTGAGTATTGACTTCGGCTTGGAAACTCATCGAGTCGGTCGTCAAACTGGGGTCCTGCGTCGTCAATTGTGCAGTTTCAGTCCAGCTTAAGTTTTGGTGGTTATTGGCATTATTGCCGTTTGAGCAGGCAGCCAGCAAGAAACTCACACTGGCCAAACAGGTGCCCAAGGCAGTTAGTTTCAGCTTATTCATACCCATTCCTCCTAAAAAATTAAAAGAAGCTATTAATCTTTTAATATTATTTTAAGAAAACAATACTATTTTTATTTGGCCTGTCAAGGGCCAGATTAATTTAGGAAAAAAAGCTGTTTGGGTTTAAAATAAAATGACTAGTTTTAATAAGAAAGGAATGGCAGATTATGACATCAGTTGCAGTTGTTTTTGCAGATGGTTGTGAAGAAGTAGAAGGTTTGAGCGTGGTCGACGTCTTACGCCGGCTCAACATCAAATGCGACATGGTCGGTTTAGGCAAAAAGCAAATCACAGGTGACCACAAGATTATGATTACTTGTGACAAGACTGTGGATTCATCCCTGACTGACTACGACTTAGTCGCTTTCCCAGGCGGCATGACTGGTTCAGCCAACCTGCGTGACAGTGAGGAATTAAAGAACTTGATGGTCAAGCGCCATGAGATGGGCAAGTGGGACGCCGCAATGTGCGCAGCCCCAAGAGCCTTGGCGCGCTACGGCCTTTTAGCTGACACCGACTACACCTGCTACCCAGGCATTGACCAGGAAACTAAAAAGGACGCGCCAACCGGTCGTTTCCACGAAAACATCGTAATTTCCGACAATGCCCAAAAGATTTTAACCAGCCGGGGACCAGCAACGGCTTGGGCTTTTGCCTACGCCATCGCTGAAACAGTTGGTGCTGACACGACGGCTTTGCAAAAAGGGATGCTCTACGACTTTTTAAAGGAGCATATTAATGACTAAGTACCGCCTGCGCGCAATTCTATTTGTCTTCACGGCTTTCATGCTGGGTTGCAACGAGTACATGATTGTCGGCGTGCTGCCCGACATTGCCCAGGAATTCCACGTCAGCCTGACGACCTTGGGCTACTTGGTCACGATCTTCGCCCTAGTCTACGCTATAACGACGCCGCTCGTGACGACGCTTGCCAACCGCTGGCCCCGCCACCAGGTTTTGTTAGTCTTGATGGTGATTTTCTTAGTGGCTAACACCTGGTCAGCTTTAGCTACCAACTACGTGTCCCTGTTATGGTCCAGAGTGTTAACTGCTTCCGTCGCGGGGGCGATCATCTCGCTGGTCTTGGTTTTGGCTAATTTCATCGCGCCCTTATCGAAAAGAGCGTCGCTGCTTTCTTGGGTCTTTGCCGGTTTCAGCCTGGCTTCAGTCATTGGCCTGCCAATCGGCACCATGATTTCGACGACATTGTCTTGGCACGACAGTTTTTGGGCAGTCACGGTGATTGGAATCATTGTGTTTGCCCTGCTGGTTGGGCTGGTGCCCCGCAATTCGCCACAGACCCGCGGCAAGTTTACGACTCAGTTTACCCTTTTTAAAAATAAGGTAATTTATTCCGGCGTCTTCTTTATCATCTGTGCGATGGCTGCGGATTACACTTTTTACACCTACATCCGGCCGATTATCACCCAGATTATGGGACTTTCCAACGGCCTATTGAACTTTATCTTGTTCGTGCTGGGTATCTGCTTTATCTGCGGCAGCAAGCTTGGGGGCACGATTGCCGACCACGGCGGGATGAAAACCATTACTTGGATTTTTGCCGGTTTGACCTTGCTGCTGCTCAGCTTAGGCAGCATTTGGTCGCTGCCGTGGCTGGCCTGCTTGGTCATGGGTACGATCTGTGTCTGCCTGGCGACCTACGGGGCAACGATCCAGGTCATGTTTTTGGATGTGGCGGAAAAAGAGTTCCCGCAGTCTATCGACTTGGCCTCATCTTTGAACTCGATTTTTTCAAATATCGGCATTTCGCTGGGGTCACTGACCGCGGCGGAAGTCGCTGGCTTTGCCGGCATTAGCCGGGTGGGCTACTTTGCCGCCATCTACGCGGCCCTGGCAGTTTTGCTTACGTTAGTCATTAGGAAAGCGGCTGTCAGAAAATAACTCATTGCAAACAAAAAAGCGGTCTCCTGTGGAGACCGCTTTTCGTATGTCTAAAAATATTATTGATTATCGTTCTAACTGCAGTTGGTCATTAAAGTAATTGCGGTAGGCCAAATAGGTCGCAATGACCGAGCCTAAGCCCGAAGCTGCTAGCAGCATA
>JAXGWL010000050.1:0-5655 GCA_040773345.1 Lactobacillus sp.
CTCTTTGCCGATCCTAGTTTCGGTGTTGTGGAAGGCCGGCAGGCAGTGCATGAAGATCAAGTTCTCGGCTGGCGTTTGCGTTTCCACCATCATCTTCATGTTGACTTGGTAAGGCTTGAGCAGCTTGATACGCTCAGCCCAGTTATCGGCGCCCATCGAAACCCAGACGTCGGTGTAGATGACGTTGCTGCCTAAGACGCCTTGGGCAATGTCGTCAGTGATCAGGTTCTTGGCACCCGACTCCTTAGCAAAGCCTGCCGCCAGATCTTGCACGCTCTGTTTTGGCTGCAGGCTCTTTGGCGCCACGATGTGGACGTTGACGCCCAACATGCTGCCGGCGACCAAAAGCGAGTTGGCCACATTGTCCTCGCCATCGCCGACGTAAGTCAAGGTGACGCCGGCCAGGTGGCCAAACTTTTCCTTAATGGTCATAAAGTCAGCCAGCATCTGGGTTGGGTGCCACTCGTCGGTCAGTCCGTTCCAGACTGGCACGCCGGCGTACTTGCTCAATGTCTCGACGTCTTTGTGGGCAAAGCCGCGGTATTCGATGCCGTCGAACATGCTGCCCAGGACGCGCGCAGTATCCTTGATCGACTCCTTTTTGCCCAGGTGGATCTCACCGTTGCCCATGTATTCTGGGTGGGCGCCTAAGTCGTGGCAGGCTACGACAAAGGCTGACCGGGTTCTAGTAGAAGCTTTTTCAAAGATAAGCGCGATGTTTTTGCCCTCCAAATAGCGGTGCGGGATGTGCTTTTTCTTTAATTCTTTCAAGTGCAGGGCAAAATCGATCAAATAGGCCAGCTCTGCCGGCTTAAAATCCTTGCAAACCAAAAAACTGCGGCCCTGAAAAACGTTTTGCAAATTACTCATTTCAACTACTCCTTCAAATCTTCCCGATAAAGCGGACACGACATGCAGCGCGGACCACCCCGCCCGCGGGACAGTTCGCTTGACCGAATCTCGTGGACTAAAATGCCGTGTTTTCTAAGCAAGGCGTTGGTCACGTAGTTTCTGTTGTAGGTCACGACCTCGCCTGGCGCGATCGCTAAGGTGTTGGAACCGTCATTCCACTGCTCGCGTGGCGCGGCCACAGCATCGCCACCACCCGTTGGGATCAAGTCCAGTTCCGACAAATGCAGTGCTTGCTTTAAAACTTTTTGCAAATCGGTTTGGTGGTCGATCATGACCTGGCCGTCTTGCCCAGGGTGCAAGATGTAAATGTCCAGTTGCCCTGCTTCATTTAAAATGGCTGGGTGCACGGAGAACTGGTCGTAGTTGATCATCGTAAAGACGGTATCCAGGTGCATCATGGCGTGGTTGTGTGGAATCTTGATCGCCAGCACGGTGTCAAAACTAGCCCCTTTAAACAGGCTCTGGGCCAGTTCGGTAATGGCGACACCAGACGTCCGCTGCGAGATGCCGACAGCCAAGACGTTGCGACTTAAAACTAATTCGTCGCCGCCTTCCAGGCGGCCGTGACGGTTGCGGTCCCGCCAAATTGGAATGTGGTGGCCCTTAAAGTCAGGATGATTTTCGACAATCGTCTTCATAAACAAGGACTCGCGCCGCCGCGCCCGGAAGGTCATCCGGTTGATGGTCAAGCCATTGCCAATGGCAGCCTGCTGATCGCGCATGAAGTAGACGTTCGGCATTGGGTCCAAGTAAAACGGGTAGTTGGGACTTTCAGCCAAATCCGCCAGACTTTGCTGACCAATTTTAAGCTCGTTTTTCCGCACGCCGGCGATCACCTTGGCCACCAACTCATCATTTTGAAATTGCTTTAAATAAGCCAGCAACTCCCGGTGCAGCGGGTCCGTTTTCTTGATGCCGGACTCTTCCAGCAGCTGGTCTAAAAACCGCTCTTTGACCGCGGCCTTGGTCAAGCTTTCCGCCAGTAATTTTTCCAAATAAAGCACGTGGACGCCCTGAGTCTTTAAAAGATCGGCAAAAGCGTCATGTTCTTCCTGGGCAATTTGCAAGTAAGGAATATCGTCGATCAGCATCCGCTTTAAGATGCTAGGTTCGAGATTTTCTAATTCACGGCCTGGGCGGTGTAAAATCACCATCTGCAAGCGACCAATTTCTGAATAAACATGGATTGGCTCTGTCACCATTTTTAACCTCCTTTTAAGTTTTGTATCCGCTTACACCTATTATGGACCAGGGCTCCTTTTATTCCAAATAAAAAAACAGGCACCTTGCTGTGTCTGTTTTAAGAAAGCGATTTGCTTTTTATAAAATAAATTTCGTCAAATCACGACTCTTAATCACATCGCTGAGTTTATCAGCCACGTATTTTTCAGTAATCGTGATCTCGCCCATTTCCATATCCGGACCTTCGTAGAGCACGTCCTCTAGCAGCTTTTCCAAGATCGTGGCCAGCCGCCGGGCGCCAATGTTGTCAGTGCCTTGGTTCACTTCATAGGCTAACTGGGCAATCTTGTCGACTGCCTCTTTGGTGAAGATTAACTTCACGCCGTCAGCCTGCAGCAGCGAAATGTACTGCTGCAAAAGCGAGTTTTGCGGGTCTTTTAAAATCCTGACGAAGTCCGCTTGCGTCAGGGCCTTTAATTCTACCCTGATTGGGAAGCGGCCCTGCAACTCTGGAATCAAATCGCTTGGCTTCGCTTCGGCAAAAGCACCAGCTGCAATAAATAAAATGTGGTCGGTCTTAATTGGCCCGTACTTGGTCGAGACAGTCGAGCCTTCGACGATTGGCAAAATATCGCGCTGGACGCCTTCGCGAGAAACTTCCCCGCTGTTTTTGCTTTGACCGGCCGTAATCTTGTCGATTTCGTCGATGAAAACAATCCCCATCTCGCTTGCGCGCTTGATCGCGTCGCTGTAAATGCGGTCGTAGTCAACGAGCTTTTTGGACTCTTCGTTGATTAAAACCGCGCGGGCATCTTTAACGGGCATGGTCCGCTGCACCATCTTCTTGGGCAGCAGGTCGTTTAAGCTCGACATCATATCCATGCCGGCTTGACCCATCATCTCCGACATTGGGTTGGCGCGGGGTGCCTGTTCAACCGCAAAGGTGACCTCGCGCTCTTCCAGCAGACCCTTTTGGAGCTGCTCGGCGACCGTCAGACGCTTGTTGCGCACTTCATCTGAGACCTGGTCGTTTTCCTGGGGCGTCTGCCCGCCCAGCAGCATTTGCATCATTTGCTGCATCTGCTGCATTTGGTTTTGCCGGTTTTCTTTTTTCTGAGCCGGTACTAACAGCTTGACTAAGCGCTTGTTGGCATTCTTAGTCGCTTGTACGCGCACCTTGGCGAATTCTTCTTGCTCCGTCATCCGCACGCTGTTTTCCACCAGGTCACGGACCATGGCTTCAACGTCGCGGCCGACGTAACCTACTTCGGTAAACTTGGTGGCCTCGACTTTAACAAAAGGCGCTTTGATGATATCGGCCAAACGACGGGCAATTTCGGTCTTGCCGACCCCCGTTGGGCCGGCCATTAAAATATTTTTCGGCGTAATATCTTTTTGCAGCTCGGGCGGCACATGCAGGCGCCGGTAGCGGTTGTATAAAGCAATCGCCACGGCCTTTTTGGCCTTGTCTTGACCCACGATGTACTTGTCTAAAGCTGCCATGATTTCACGAGGCGTTTTCATACTCTCACCTTAAATCTTGTCTGCGGTAATCTGCTCATCGGTAAAGACGTCAATGCCCGCAGCAATGCGCACTGCCTCTTGGGCAATCTCCTCGGCCGTCATGCCTTGGGAATGGCGCACCATGGCTAGCGCAGCTGCTTGGGCAAAATTGCCGCCGGAACCGATCGCCACGACGTCTTCATCCGGCGCTAGCACCTCGCCGTTGCCCGAAATCATGAGCAAGTCTTGGTCGTTAAAAGCAATGAGTAGTGCTTGCAGCTTTTGCAAGGTCGGATCCTTGCGCCAGCTCTGCGCCATCTCAACGGCAGCCCGACGCAAGTCGCCAGAGTAAGCTTCCAGCTTACCTTCTAAAAGCTCTTGTAAACTCACGGCATCGGCCACGCCACCAGCAAAGCCAATCACGACCTTGTCATGGTAAATGCGGCGAATTTTGTGAGCGGTCGCCTTGGCGATCACCTTTTCGCCCATCGTCACCTGACCGTCGCCGGCGATGGCCGTGTGGCCACCGTAACGTACAGAACAAATGGTAGTCATAATTGAGTCTCCTTAGTCAACAGGCTGGGCTTCTTCGCGATAGTCACCGTTCGGGCAAACCACGTAAGGCCCCTTCTTCGAACGCTTTTGCACTAAAAAGTGCTTGCAATTTGGACAGTTGCGGCCAATTGGCTGGTCCCAAGAGACAAAGTCGCAGTCCGGGTAACGCGAACAGCCATAGAATTTGCGGTTGCGCCGCGACTTCTTTTCGACGATATCGCCCTTTTGACACTTCGGGCAAATGACGCCAATCTTTTTGACAATTGCCTTGGTGTTGCGACACTTTGGGAAGCGCGAGCAGGCGTAGAACTTGCCATAACGGCCCATCTTAATGACCATCGGGGCCCCACAGATGTCGCAGTTGAAGCCGGCTGGTTCGTCTTTAATTTGCACTTTTTCGATTTGCTTGTCGGCGTTAGCCAATTCCTTAGAAAATGGCTGGTAGTAGCGATCAACAACCTTGACCCACTTCTGCTTGCCAACCTCGACTTCGTCCAAATCGCTTTCCAGCTGAGCCGTAAAGTCAATGTTGACGATGTCCGGGAAGAATTTTTCGACCAGACTATCGACGATTTCACCTAATTCGGTCGGCACAATCGAGCGGCCTTCGAGTCGGACGTAATAGCGCCGCTGAATCGTGTCGATCGTTGGCGCGTAGGTTGACGGCCGGCCGACGCCGTTTTCTTCCAAGGCATGCACCAGACTGGCTTCGGTGTAACGAGCTGGCGGCAGGGTAAAGTGCTGCTTGTTGTCGTTTTTGACCAGCTTGGCTTGGTCGCCCTCCTTAAGTTCGGGCAGTTCAGCGTTCTTTTCGCCACCCACATCGTAAACCTTGGTAAAACCTGGAAAGCGCAATTTAGAACCGGTCGTTCTGAAGGTGACGCCGTTTTGCACGAGGTCCACGCGCATGGTGTCGTAGACCGCCGGCGTCATTTCACTGGCTAAAAAGCGCGCCCAAATCAAGCGGTAAAGCTTGTATTGTTGCGGCGTCAGGCGCCCCTTCAAGGACTCTGGCGTCCGATAGACGCTGGTCGGCCGGATGGCTTCGTGGGCGTCCTGGGCGTCTTCCTGGTTCTTAAAGTGGCGTTGTTTAACAGCCGCATACTGAGCACCATATTTTTCATGCAAAAACTTAGATGCCTCTTGCTTGGCCACGCCGGCAATCCGCTTGGAGTCGGTTCTCATATAAGTAATCAAACCGACAGTGCCCTGGCGGCCCAAGCTGATACCTTCATACAGCTGCTGGGCAATGCTCATCGTCCGGTGCGTCCGGTAACCCAGCCGCTTGTTGGCTTCCTGCTGCATAGTGGAAGTCGTAAACGGAGCATAAGGCTGCCGACGCCTTTGCCGCGCGACGACGTTGGTTACTTCAAAGTTCTTATTTTTATCGACTTTGGCCAGGACCTTTTGCACGGCCTCGTTGTTCGGCAACTTGGTCTTCTTGCCGTTTAAGCCGTAAAAAGCAGAGGCAAACTTCTGTCGACCCTTAGCAAATTGGGCGTC
>JAXGWL010000051.1:0-5638 GCA_040773345.1 Lactobacillus sp.
TGCCACGTACGCTTACGATTGTCGTACTCTTTTTGCTTGTGGTCTTGTTGATTGTTTGGTTGCTTAACTGGTTACTGCCAATCATTCAAAGTCAGGCGCAGTCGCTGATTGACAACTGGCCGCGCTATTGGCGTGATACTCAAAATACGGTAACACATGCGCTGCGTGACCCGCGCCTGCACTACTTTAGAAAAGAAATCAATCGTTCTTTTAACAACCTGACGTCTGCTTTTGGTGATGATCCGGTTGGCCTGGCCTGGAGCAACATCAACTCAGCTGTCAGCGTCGTAACGATGATTGTGATGACACTACTGACTGCACCCTTTGTTTTGTTCTTTATGCTAAAAGATGGCAAAGAACTAAAGCCTTTTCTGGTCAAGGTGATGCCAAAACGGTTGCGCGGTTCCTTTGGCGACCTGCTGACAGACATCAACCGGGCAGTTGCTGACTACGTGCGTGGGCAGCTAACGGTTGCCTTCTGGGTTGGCGTGATGTTTGGTATTGGCTACACGATTGTCGGACAGAGTTACGCCGCTTTGCTAGCCGTTTTAGCTGGCGTGTTCAACTTAGTGCCTTATTTTGGGACCTTTATTGCCCTGATTCCTTCGCTAGTCCTAGCGATTATGAAGTCGCCGATGATGCTGGTGAAGGTTTTGATTGTCTTTGCAGTAGAGCAGACGATTGAAAGCAGGGTAGTCAGCCCGCTTGTGATGGGAAATCGGATGAAGATGCACCCAGTCACGACGATTTTGCTTTTGATTGGCGCCTCAGCTTTAGGCGGCCTGTGGGGCGTTATCTTCGCAATTCCGCTCTATGCAATTTTGAAAATTATTTTGCTGCGGCTATTCAACTATTATCGGCGTATTTCGGCCTTTTACAATGAACCTGATCAAAATACGCAACAGGAAGGGAGTAAGCAATGACCAATCACGTTGTTTTATATGAACCGCTAATGCCGGCTAATACCGGCAATATTGCACGAACTTGTGCTGGGACGAATACTGTTTTAGATTTGATTGAACCCTTAGGCTTTCGGCTGGATGACAAGCATATGAAGCGGGCTGGCCTTGACTACTGGTCCAAAGTTGATTTGCACATGCATGAAAGCCTGGCCGCTTTTATGAAGACGCTGGGTCCTAATGATGAACTGTACTTGATCTCCAAGTTCTCATCGAAATCCGCTTGGGATGTTGCTTATACTGATCCCAACAAAAATTACTATTTTATGTTTGGTAAAGAAACGACAGGTCTGCCTGAGACTTTTATGCGTGAGCATTACAGTCGCAACCTACGGATTCCAATGTCGGCTAATATTCGCGCTTTCAATTTGGCCAATTCGGTCGTCATGGTGCTGTTTGAAGCTCTGCGCCAACAACATTTCCCAGGCATGGAAGAAAGTCACCACTATCCGATTGATAAATTAAAGGACTAAGTATGGAGATTAAAAAAATGGAAAAGATTCAGGTTGAATCTTTTCACTATGACAATCAAGAAGAATTAAAGCCCCACCAGCAGATCGACTTCAGTTTGATCCCGGTCTACCATGTGGACGAAAACGGGCAAAAAGAAACAGCCCAAAATGGTGAGTACATGCGCGTCAGTTTGAAATTCGACATTGCACCGGAGCCAGGAGCGCTCGCCTTTTCGGGTGAGATTGGCCAGGTACTTTTACTGGAAGGCTACCATGGCGATGGCAGTGATTTAAGTGACGAAGATTACGATTTAATGAGTCAACCTTTAATGGAAGAAATGGGCACCTTAATTTATCAAATCACCCAAATTACGTTACCCAAGCCACTGAATTTGCAATTTGGTCTGAACATTAAACATTAGTTTGTTTGTTGCCTAGAAAAGGGGGTGTAAGCATGGCGCAAAGAAAAAGACGGCGGAGAAGAAAAAAGCGTGCCAAAAAGCAGACTTGGTCTTGGCTAGGTTTAGTGCTGCTGCTTTGGGCTGCCTTGGCCTTTTTTAAGTTAGGTCTTTTGGGACGGCAGGCCGCCAATTGCTTGCGCTTTTTGACTGGTGACAGTTACCAATTTTTTGCGGTGGTCTTAGCCGTTTTAGCCGGCGTGATGATCATCTACAATCAGCCTGCTCATTTTGGCTGGCGCCGGGGTATCGGTCTGTCTCTTTTGGCCTTAGGCTTTTTGCTCTGCCTATCCGCCCGCTTTTTTGACCAGCTGCTCGTGCACCACAATTTCAGCACGGTGCTTTTAGACCGTATCAGCGCCGACTTTGCGCGCGGTCAGCTGACTCATCCTTTAGGGGGTGGCCTGATTGGTGCTTTGCTCTATGGCCTAACTTTTCCGATTGTCTCAAACCTCGGTGCGCAGATTATTGGTTGGCTGCTGCTCATCTGGGGTTTGCTGCTGGTCTTTAATATTCGGGTCTCTGACATTGTCGTTGCCTTTCAACACTTTGCTCAGCTGTTTATTGCTAAAAATCAGGAGACCGGTCAAGCCTTGCGCGACCGCTATCATGATCTGGTGGCCAGCAGAAAAGAGGCGGAGGCTAACAACCGCGCCAAGCTGCATGACCCTTTGGCTGATAGCGACCAAACTTTTCCTGATCTCAGTGATTTCTCACAAGCTGCAGAACAAACTAAAGGCAATGAACAGACTTCTGCCGCACTTTCTGCACCGGACGAGGAAGCTCCTGTGGAAGAGGAACCGGCCGCACCCGAACCCGAACCAGCGCCACCACCGCGTGAATTGCCGCCATCGCACAGCTTTGCTGCAGAAGACCGAAAAATTGAGCAAGAGCAGGCGGCACTTAGTGAAGCTCAGCGGGCTCCTGCGTCTAATAACTATTATCAGTTGCCACCACTGAGTCTGTTAGATCCAGTTAAACAGACCGACCAGAGTGCAGAGCGCCAACAGATCAAGGCCAATAGTGCTAAGTTAGTCAAGACTTTGGCTAGTTTTGGCGTCAAAGTTAGCGTGCAATCTGCCGTTTTGGGGCCAACCGTTACGCGTTATGAGATTCAACCGGCTGTCGGCGTCAAGGTTAGTCGCATTGTTAATTTGGCTGATGATCTTGCTCTGGCTTTAGCCGCTAAGGATATCAGGATTGAAGCACCAATCCCGGGCAAACCGCTTATTGGCATTGAAGTTCCGAACCGGCACGTCTCCGCGGTTGGCTTTAAGGACGTGATGGAACACGAAAGTGCTGCTGCTAAACGGGATCCGTTGGCGGTGCCACTAGGCAAGAATGTGGCTGGTCGTGTTGAAACCGCAGAGTTAGCCAAGATGCCCCATTTGCTGATTGCTGGTTCAACCGGTTCGGGCAAGTCTGTTGCTATTAACACTTTTATTACGAGTATCTTGATGAAAGCGCGTCCTGACGAGGTTAAATTGGTTCTGATCGATCCAAAGATGGTCGAACTGTCGGTTTATCACGACGTGCCTCATTTGTTGATTCCAGTAGTGACAGACGCTAAGCTGGCTGCTAACGCTTTGCATAAGACTGTCAAGGAAATGGAGCGGCGTTACAAGCTCTTTGCTGCCAGCGGTACGCGCAACATGACTGAATATAACGACCGCGCTCGGTTGAACAACCGCGATAAGAGCAAGCCTGTGATCCCGGTTTTGCCATATATTGTTGTGATTGTTGATGAATTGAGCGACCTGATGATGGTTGCCGGCCATGAGGTGGAAGATGCGATTGTACGTCTCGCCCAACTATCACGGGCGGCAGGTATTCACATGGTACTGGCTACCCAGCGGCCGTCTGTTGACGTAATCACTGGCCTGATCAAAGCCAATGTTCCGTCGCGGATTTCTTTTGCCGTTTCATCTGGGGTTGATTCGCGCACCATTTTAGATCAAGTTGGTGCCGAAAAGTTGCTCGGCCGTGGCGACATGCTCTTTATGCCAATTGGCGCCAGCAAGCCAGAACGAATTCAGGGTTCTTACATTGGCGTTGATGAAATTGAGCGCGTGGTTGCCTTTATTAAAAAACAAGCTAGTGCTGATTATGATCAAAGCATGATGCCGACGGCTAAAACCGAAAAGGGCGGTCTGCCTGAAGAAGAGGAAGAGCGCGATGAATACTTTGATCAGGCTGTTCAGTTGGTTGAACACGAGCAGGCGGCCAGTGTTTCTATGCTGCAACGCCGTTTTCGCATTGGTTATAACCGGGCGGCCCGGATTATTGACCAGATGGAAGCGGCAGGAATTGTTGGACCTTCCGAGGGGTCTAAGCCACGTAAGGTTTTAAGCCAGCCACAGAGAAAGGAGCAAAATAATGGCCAATCTTGAGATTACGAGCAATGAAAAATTTGCGACCAGTACCTTGGTCTTATTTTTCAGCCTGCCCATGAATCAAGATAATTTGACGGCCGCCAGTTTGCTGACCCAGTTGCAGTCGAATGCGGCTGAACATTATCCCAGCGTCTACTTGCTTGCTCGGCACGCCGCTGAAAACTATGACTTTATTTTTCGGCCTTACGTGCAAATTGCTGGTGACCGGCTACTGGTCTGCTACCTGGTGAATTATTTGGAACCGCTGCTCGTCTTGGATCCCGACTATCGCACTGAAAAATTGCTGGCCGACTTTGCCGATTTTGTGCAGCATCCGTTGCTGACGCCAGAATCATTTAACTTAGCCAAGCAGCAGCTTTTAGAACAGCGGAAACGATATTATGCCATTGAGGCCAACCGCGCCGAAGCGGCCTTTTTTAAAAAGCTGTTTGCCAACCAGCCTGCCTATGCTTACGCCATTTTTGGGCCACAAGAAAAATTAGCTCACTATCAATTAACTGATTTGGAAGCTTTTGCTCACAATTTACTGGCACAACCTGCGGCTTGTTTGGGACAGGCTAAGGGCACCCATTTGCAGGAGCAGCTTGCACAAGCATTTAAGCTAGCTTTTGACCAAGAAATAAAGGCCAACATTGTTTTGCCCACCGCCGAGACCATTATTGCGCAGGGCCAAAGCCATGATCAGCAGGCCCAGTTGCTAGTTGGTTATTGCTATGGTGACGTCTTGCCTTTTGCTAACCGGCGGGTTTGTGCTGAATTTTTAGCCGCTTACCTAGCTGGTGATGAGAGCTCGTTGCTTTTTGACCGCATTCGCAGCAAACTGAATGCCGCCTATGCCATCGATGGAGTTAATTACAATAGCCACTGTTTGTTGGTTTTTTCCGCTAGTTTGGCAAAAAAGCAGGTGGCCCGCTCAGAAAAGATCATTGTCGACACATTGGCCGAACTACAAAATGGCCAAGTCGATCCACTTGTTTTTGCTAAGACCAAAAAAGCGTTAGTCCGTCGCTATTGGTTAGGGCGAGACGACCAAGTTGGTCTGGTTGGCGAAGCACTGCAAAGAGCTTGCTATGGTCAACAAGCCAACGGTAAGAATTACTTAAAGATTTTGACCTACCTGACCCCGGCTGATTTAATTCGTTTCGCGGGTCAGTTGGAATTGATGGAGAGCTATTGTCTGCAATGAGAGAACCGCAAATGTTTCATCATCAGTATCAGTCGGGCTTTTCGGCCCACTGCATCGTGCGGCCAGGCTTTGTTCAAAAGTTTGCTGGTATCTTGGTTGATTTTGGTAGTGCTGATCCACAACCTTTGGCTGGCGGGGCCCATTTTTTGGAACACAAGCTTTTTGCTAAGCCACAGGGAGATCTGGCGCA
>JAXGWL010000052.1:0-5601 GCA_040773345.1 Lactobacillus sp.
ACTCACTCACTATATTATAGATTTTATTGATTTTAGTGGTGTGGCTTAATTTTACCAATTTTTTAGCTTTTAGGACACGGCCGCGTCCTAAAAGCTAAAAATGGAGAAGAAGTATGAATAAACGCAAACGGCTGTCTTTAGAATATGGCTTAGTCCTTCTAATTTCAGTCTTAGTAACCCTGATTTTTATTTACCAACAGTGGCGCAGTCACGTCTTGCTGGCGTCTTTCACTACCAACGCTTTTGGGACCTCGCCCGGCCCGCAGCGGCTTTGCTGCTAGTCACCAGTGGGTGCGCGCTTTATACCACCAGGCGGTCTTTTAACTTATGGATTGCTCAGGCTCAAAATCCTAAGGCCGTTGTGCAATACAACTGGTACGTCTACTTGGCACAAGACCGACGCAAGCTGCAAATTGCCGGCGCCCAGGATAAACCAGGGCAATTTTTCAACTATATCGCCAACTTTGAGCCAGATTACTTGCCGCAATACAATAAGCAGCGCCAAATTCAGCCCGACTACGTTAACCACGTCATGCGGCAAGCAGCACATTATCAACACCATGTGCTGGCTGATGGCAGCTTGCAGCTGACTTGGCAAGCCAAAAAAGCCCACCGGCAAACTTTGCCTGTGGCTCACGGGCCTGAGTTGGCTAGCTGTTTTGGTCTTAGCCATTAAAAAAAGAGTCCAACAATAAGCCACTTGTCAGATTTGAACTGACGACCTCCTCCTTACCACGGCGGTGCTCTACCTTCTGAGCTAAAGTGGCGTCAATATCTTATCATTTTTTAGGCAAAACAAAAAAGGCCTGGCAATTGCCAGGCCTTTTAACATGCTCTTATTTGATGTGGACCAAGGTGTACTTGCGTTTACCCTTGCGGATGATGACGTACTTGCCGTCAAAAGCACTCCCTGGGTCAACCGCAAAGTCCAAGCTCTGTTCACGGGCGCCGTTGACGTAGATGGCGCCATTTTTGACGTCTTCCCGAGCTTGCCGCTTGGACGGTTCGATCTTAGTGTTGACCAAGAAGTCAATGATGTTTTGTGTTTCTGACGAAGCCTCTGCGCTTGGAGCTGACTTTAAGCCTTGTTCAATCTGGGGCACCGTCAGATTCTTGATATTGCCGGAGAACAGCGCGTCGGTAATCATTTGCGCTTCCGCCAAGCCGCTTTCGCCGTGGACGAACTTCGTAACTTCTTCAGCCAGTTTCTTTTGCGCAGCCCGTTTCCAAGGCTCTTTCTTGGTGCGCTCAGCCAAGGCTTCGATTTCTTCACGGCTTAAAAAGGTGAAGTACTTCAGGTATTTCACCACGTCGCGGTCGTCTTGGTTGATCCAGAACTGGTAGAACTCGTAAGGACTGGTCTTTTCTGGGTCTAACCAAACGGCGCCACCGGCGGACTTGCCAAATTTGGTGCCGTCAGACTTCAACATCAGCGGAATGGTTAAGCCAAAGGCTGGCCGGTCTGCGCCCTCTAAGCGGTGGATTAAATCGATGCCGGCCGTGATGTTGCCCCACTGGTCGCTGCCGCCAATCTGCATCTGCACGCCGTGGTTCTTGTTCAAGGTGTAGAAGTCAATCGCCTGCAAAATCTGGTAAGAGAACTCGGTGAAGGAAATCCCATTCTTCAAACGCTTCACAACCGATTCCTTGTTCAGCATGTTGTTGACCTGGAAGAGCTTGCCGTAGTCGCGCAAGAAGTCAATCAGGTTCAGCTTGCCCAGCCAAGAAGCGTTGTTCAGGATTTCAAAGTTTTCAGTGCCAAACAGCTTTTTCATCTGGGCCGTCAGATGTTCCTCATTGTGGGCCATCTGCTCTTTGGACTGCAAGACACGTTCGGTTGAACGGCCGGAGGGGTCGCCGATCATGCCGGTGCCGCCGCCAATTAAAATGACTGGGTGGTAGCCGGCCAACTGGAAGCGTTTCAGGATCATGAAGGGGATCAAGTGCCCGATGTGCAGCGAGTCGCCAGTCGGGTCGGTGCCGCAGTATAAAGCTAAATCATCGTGGGTCGCCAAGTACTTGCGCAAGCCCGCTTCATCTGTTTGCTGGTTAATGGCACCGCGCCATTTCAGGTCCGCTAGAATATCAAACTTTGCCATTTTTTCCTCCTAATAAAAAAAAGTCCCTAGTGCCAATGCACTAGGGACGACTAATTATCTTTGTTAGCCGTGGTACCACCCACGTTCACGCCAAATGGTGTCTTTCATAGCCGCTAAGGAAGCCAACCCAAAAGTAGTTCGCACCTGCTGGACCTGCCTAGCTTCCACCGACCGCTAGTTCTCTGTGCCGCTGAGCCCAGGGGCTACTTGCAAGTTATCTTAACTGAACTAGGCGCGGTGAGTCAAGCGCCGGCCCCAGCGGTAGAGGCCGTAAATGAGCAAGCCTAGCCAGGCTCGCGTTAGCCACTTTTGCAATTTTTCTTTCATTACTTACCCTTTCAATGACATAAATCTAATGTTTAACTATACATTTTTTTATGGCACGCAAAAAAGCCCCCACCAGTACAGGCGGGAGCTTCTTTACTCAGTTTAATTGCTTAGAGCATGTGTTTGGCGATAGTACTGCACGTAGCGGAAGTCACGCAGTTCTTGTTGCACGTGCAAAGGCAGCTGCTTGCGGGTCAAAAGACGCCCATGGTACAGGTAACGACCACCCTTGCCCACAACAGGCAGCTCTTTTTTCAGCTGATTCAACAGCTGGATGTAGGGTGAGCCAGGCACGCCTAAATGCTGCATGATCGTCGGTACCACGTACATCGGCGACAGCCGTGGGCCCTGCCCTTTAAGGGGGACAGCCAGCTCTTTTTTAGCGGCCTCGTTGGCCCAAAAGACATAGGGGGTGTCATAGTAGTCAAAATAGCCGCGCTGCGTCGCTTGGTTCAAATCAACGCCCAGCATCTTGTAGGTGGCATTGCCATTGCCACCCCACGGATTGTGGTCGCCCCAAAAGGCAAGCACAATGGGCTGTTTTTTATGCTGCAACATTTTAGTCAAGGCGAGCAGCTGGTTGCTCGTCTGGTGCACGCCGTTCAAATAGTTGTTGATAATTGCGTAATCCGACTGGTTGTAGCCCTTTTGCCAAGCTAACCACTTAGTACCGTGGTAGCTCGTCGGATAAGGCCCGTGGTTTTGGTAGGTGATCAGCTGCGTGAACAGCGGGCCCTTTTTCGTGCGGCGGTCAAATTGCCGGTTAAAGTCTTGCAAGACCAGCTTGTCTTGGACAATCGGCGCTTGCGAAACATGTTGGTTATAGTAATTTTCTTTGCACAAAAACTGCTGAAAGCCAAGATATTTGCTGATGTTTTGGCGGTTGTAGAACCAGCCATAGCCCGGGTGGGCCTTCAGGGTTTGGTAATTTTGCCCGTCAAAATAACGAACCAGCGAAGAAGTCTTGCTGTTGATGACCGGCTGCATCGCGCTGTAACCCGTGATCGCTTGCCGTTCGGTAAAGACAGTGCCGCCACCAAAGACGGTGGTTGTCAGCTGCCCCTGCATCCCTTCTGCCCGCACCTGGTTCAACCCGGCGTAGACGCGCGGATCGATCTTTAAATTCTTGTACTTCGAAAAGTCCTGGAAGGCTTCCAGCTGCAAGAGCAAGACATTGATGCGCTTGTGCTTGGGGATTTTTTGACTTTGCCGATAACGGGCCAGGATCTGTTGCGCCTTTTGCTCTGAATAGCCGGCCGGCATTTTTAGTTGGTCTTCGCCTTTGGAGACTACAAAGCTGTAGACGAAGCCATGCATCATGTAGGTATTGGCCTGGTTCCACTTATTGCCGGAAAGCACCGGAAAATGAGCTTGGTAATAGCTTTGCTGGTAATAGTGGTTGCTGGCCAGCACGCCGCCTGCCGCTAAGGCCAAAACGGCCAGCGTCTTCAAGCCACTCTGTTTCGCCGGCCGGCAAATAAAGTGCAAGCAGACGGCCAACAAGAGGCCTAAAACAATGATCAAAAGATCAGCCTGAGGCGGCAGGTAAGAATAGCGCTGCCCCATGTTGGCGGCCTCTGACGCCAATTTCAAGTCAGAATACTTGAAGGGGTAAGACCGGTAGGCCAGCATGAAGTGGTCAACTAGCCCCAGGACCAACCAGACCGTGCCGCCGAGGGCACTCGCCCAAGTCAGTGAATTTAAAACGGCATACAGCACAAGCATGGTAATAAAGACCGGCCAGACATTGCAGGCTACCAAGCGCCAATTTAAAAAGACCCCTGCCAATTGCTGCAGGTTGTACTGGCTGCCCGCAATGAAATCAGCAGCCAGGCCAAAAAAGCCGCTCACTGCCAATAACAAGGCTAGGTCGCGCACGGTCAGGCCAAGCTGCCCCCACACGTAGGCGCGCCAGCTCTGGTAAAAATGGCGGTTGAAGTAAATACGACCCGTACTTTTTTTACCCAAGTAAAAGTGCACTGTAAAAGGTGCAAAGACTTGGACCGCACCGGCCGGCAGCCGTGTAGCCAGTTTGGCATAGCCGCCCGTGAGGCCACGTGTGGCATGGCCGTCCGCCAGCGCCTGCAAAAGCGCGTCAGGCACCTGGTGGACGATGACCGTCTCGGCAGGAAAGACCAGTTCTCGATTCAAACTGTGCTTTTTAAACAAAGCCGTCAGTTCTTGCTTGCTGGGGGCCATTTTTTCATAAAAAGCCCAGCGCAGCTTTTGAAAACTGGCTTCGTCAATTAAATGGACCCGCAGCAAGAACAGATAGTAGAGTTGGAGGAAGAATTGCCCCCACCAGCGCGGCTTCTTGCACAGCCTGTGCAAGATGAACAAAAAAGGACGTTTCCGTCCTAAATAAACACTTAAATCAACAATCAATTAGTTAACCAGCTCTTTTTAAAAATAATCTTTAATCGTACTTGTCGCCATTCCAAAGCTTGCCGCCCGGCGTGTAGACATAGTAGCGTTGGTTGCTGTCGCCACTGTGCCAGTTGAACTCCGTGTTCATTGAGTTTTGGTAGGTCTCGTTGTTGTCTAAGTCCACGGGGTCCAGTCCCAACTGTCTGCGCACAATCTTGGAGCAGCGCTGCAGTTCGTGGTCACTCATGACTTGGTAAGAAGCATCCCCGATCATGCAGCCAGTGCCGTGCAGGTAGTCACTCGAAGAGTTTTGCGTGCAAGAGCGGTAGTTTTTCACAATCGCCGTCAGGTCCTCAAAGGACATGTTGGTCCGCACGTTTTTTTCAGTCGAATCCAAAATTGAGTCTAAATTGGACAGGGTCTTCAACGAAGCGGCATGGTTAATCAGGCTGATGATCACCTGACGTTGGCGCGCCTGGCGGCCGTAGTCGCCACGGGGGTCGTCATAGCGCATGCGCGAGTAGGCCAAGGCCTGGCTGCCGTTTAGGTGCTCTTTTTGGCCCTTCACAAAATGGTAGCCACCGTAGTCAAAAGTCAGGGGCGGGACGACCGTCACACCGCCGACGCCGTCGACCATCTTGCGCAGACCGCCCATGTTCAAGACAATGTAGTTTTTCACCGGCACGTCGAGCACATGACTGACCGTCCGCATGGCCATCTTGGGCCCGCCGATGTTGTAGGCAGCGTTGATCTTGTGCACGCTAAACTGAGGCGTGCCCTGCATTTGCACCATTGTGTCCCGCGGAAT
>JAXGWL010000053.1:0-5495 GCA_040773345.1 Lactobacillus sp.
GAAGAAATGGACTGCGAAGGGATACCTCCAGGTGGGGTATTTTTTATAAGGTGAAACTGATGACAGATAAAAAACTGACTAAAAAAGATGCTACCATATGGCAGCATCTTTCGCTTTAGCTAATTTGTCCAGATTAGCTCAATTTTTGGATCAAGGAAGCATCTTGACCAGCAGCAAACATCTCGCTGTTTTCTTCGCCGGACAACCGGTTGTTCAGGATTGCGTAGTGCAGTTGTTCATGCAGCAATGAAACGATTTGATCCTGATTTAAGGTCAGCATCTGGTTCAAAGCCAGGGTAGCAATACCATTAACCGTGATCCAGTTCAGAGTCAGAATTTCTTGTTTTCTTTCGCCATCAAAGTGAGCAGTATCAACTTGCCCTTCTAACTTGTCAACACCACGTTGGAACAAGATCTTATTGACAAATTCGGCACCGAACTTGTCTTCAATGAACATCGATTTAAATAGGTCTGGGTCATCTTGTGCAAAGTAGATGTAAGCAAGATCCATATCAATTAAAGGTTCATTGATGTAGCTCTTTTCCAACATCTTTGTATCAAGCTTTTCAATAAGTTTGTCTACAACTTGTGAACGCAGGTCACCCATGCTGCTGAATTCCAAGTAGATCGGCTGGGTCGAACAATTTACGACACGGGCAATATTTCTTGCCGTCAGCTTATCGATTCCTTCATGCATTGCAAGGCGTACAGCTGCATTAAAGATTCTCTTTTTGCTGATTTCCTTTTTTCTTGCCATTCTTGTAACCTCTTGAAAATGCTTCCAATTTGAAAATGCTTCCAATATTTTTCTATAGGGTTGGACAATTCCCTCTTGGCATACTCATCATACAATTAAATAACTATGACTGTAAGGATGTAATCATGACATCTTTTGTTTACTTTTTGATTATAGCCGATTAAATAACCGTTTGCCACCATCACCAGTAAACTCATCGTAGTGACCGGAGACCATTTCCATTAATTCCTGTTTATCGATCCCCTGCGCAGCAGCATATGAGAAGAAAGCCGATGCGAGCATATAGCCGATCTCGCGCTTGTCAACCAAATCGGCTGAAAAGGCCAAGTTAATAGCGTGGTTATCTGGATCCGCCTGCAGCCAAATCGATTTCTTGTTATCCATAATCCTGTGTCCTCTTTTTTCTGTCTAATCTTTGCTAAGATAATTATATTACAACAGTTATTAAATGATAATGGTATCTAGAAAGAAGGTTGCTTAGATGCCGCATTTTCGTACATCTTGCACATCAATTTTAATTGGCAAAAAAGCCACTTTAGACCACAGCGTCATTATTGGCCGCAATGAGGACGCCAAGACCGCCTGGCCAAAACATCTGCAATTCAATCAACATACTGACCAGGGACCTCAAGAATTTAAATCAAAAGACAATAGATTTGCCATGCCGCTGCCTAAAACAGCATACGCTTATTCTGCGACACCGGAATGGACCGATAAGTATGGTATTTTCGCGGAAGATGGTATTAACGAATACAACGTAGCCATGAGTGCTACTGAAAGTGCCTATGCGAACGAACGCGTCCCAGCCTGTGACCCCTTCAATGAAAAAAGCGGGCTCTTGGAAGAGGCTATGGTGAGCGTCGTTCTGCCTTATGTTAAAACCGCTCGGGCTGGCGTTGAACGACTCGGCAAAATTGTCGCTAAATACGGAGCCGCTGAAGCCGATGGCATCTTGTTTGCCGATGAAAACGAGGCTTGGTACATGGAACTTGGCAGTGGCCACCACTATGTCGCCATCCGGATTCCCGATGACAGCTACGCCGTCGTTGCCAACCAGTTGTCAATCCAAGAAGTTGACTTTGCCGACCCCGCAAACTTTATTTGGTCAGCTGGGCTACAAGATTTTGTATACAAAAATAAACTTTGGCCAGAAAACAAGCCGTTTATTTTCCGGGAAATATTTGGCACCCATGATGACAGTGATTTGACCTACAACACGCCACGTGTGTGGGATGGGCAGCGTTTACTAACGCCATCTTTGCACCAAGAGCCACAATCATTCGACTTGTCCTTTTTGCAAAAACCTGACCGACCGTTGTCGATCCAAGACGCCCAAAAAGTCTTAAGCAGTCACTTCAACAATACGGCCTACGACCTGACTAACCCTAAAAACGAAGGACACCAGGCCTTTCGCCCTATTTCCGTGGCGACCACACAAGAGTCGCACTTGCTGCAAATGAAGCCAGCTCCCTTTAGCATCCACTGGCTGGCAATGGGCGTCAGTGCTCAGAGTATTTATGTGCCTTTTTACTCTGGTGCAAACAAAGTGCCAACCGCCTACCGCTTTGGCAAAGAAACTTATGCCGGCAATTCCGCCTATTGGGTCTTTAAAGAAGCGGGCGTTCTAGTTGATCGCGACTGGCAGGCCTACGGTGCCCTGCTTGGCCAAACACAGCAAACCTGCCGCATTAAGTTAAATCGCCTGCGGCAAAAGTATGATCAAAAATTGGCAACTAGCGCCGCAAAAACTTCCTTATTTAATGAAGCAAATGACAAAATGGCGCAACTGGTCTTAACCGAATACCGCAATTTAATTGCCAAACTAATTACCAAGCAAACCGGGGCTTCACCTTTGCGCTTCAAAATGGATCCAAATTTGTAGCAGCGAGGCAAGAATATTACAATAATGTTACAAGCATTATTTTGAAACAAAGGTGGTTATTAGATGGCAAGAATTACCCTGCAGCGAGATGGCTTAACTTTAGTTGGCGACCGGGAGGAACCTTTTGGCGAAATTTATGACATGGCCATAATTTTTCATGGTTTTGGTGGTAGCCGCAACGCACGTCTGCTCAAAGATATCGCCAATAAGCTACGTGACGAAAACGTAGCCAGCGTACGCTTTGATTTCAATGGGCACGGCGAATCAGACGGTAAATTTAGGAATGCGACGGTTCTGAACGAAATTGCTGATGCCAACACGATTTTAGAATATGTTAAAACTGACCCGCACGTGCGCAACATTTACTTAATCGGGCACTCTCAGGGTGGAGTTATCGCTTCGATGCTGGCTGGTCTATATCCGGACCTCATTAAAAAAGTAGTTTTGCTGGCTCCAGCTGCTAACTTGAAAGACGAGGCATTAAAAGGCAACTTTTTCGGCACAATTTATAATCCCAAAAAGATTCCGGACGAGCTTCGCTATGCTCACCAAGCTATTGACGGCTTTTATCTGCGGATTGCGCAAAATCTGCCAATTTATGAGTGGTCGAGCCAATTTACCGGACCAGTTTGTCTAATTCACGGGAAAAATGATTCCGTCGTAGACCCGCAAATTAGCCAAAAATACGCTACAAGCTTTCAAAATGCCCAGTTGCATTTACTAGCAGGTGCTGATCACTCTTTTACTGATGAAGATAAAATGCAGGAAGCAGTGCAAATTGCGACCACCTTTGTCAAACCTAACGAATTTCAATTTTAAGGAAGAAACATGTCTGAAAATTTAGATCTAGCTCTGGAATTAACTTTTAAGGCCCAAGGAAATATCGCTGCTGATGCATTAGTTCATTTTGCCCGCGACAACGGTTGGCGCGGCGCCAGCTTAGTCGGTACGCCCGCCCAAGAAGCTGCCTTTGCCAAAGCTTGTCAAAAATACACAGTGGCCCAGGTTCAACCTGCAACAGAAGCTTTGCCACACAATAACCTTTTGGTCAAAATCTTGGCCAAGCGCAGAGAAGGGCAAAATGCTAAATATGTAATTTTATTGACACCAGACGGGATAATTAAAGAACAGGATCGCCAAGCAATTGTCAATCTGAGTTCTTGGCTACATTATTTCGGTCATGCACTGTATGAAGGGCGTCCGAACGAGGTAAAAACGCAAGCGCCAAATTTTGTTTTGGCCAATATTCATGCCCCTTATAACCTTTACCTCTTTGTCAGTTCGTTTACCAAGAAAGTCAGCCTGACGAACTTGTCAGAGCAAATCCAAAGAATAGAATGGATTGACACACGTGAGCAGCTCACCGTACCAAAGGACAATCAGCTCACACTAGCTGACAATGGGCCTTTATCCGGCTCTGTACGTGTATTGCGAATAATGCTGCACCGGCCAGAAGATGATATTCCTAAAACCAAATTTTAGCCTTGCCCCAAAAGGGTCAGAACCACTTAAAGGCCAATGTTCTGCTTTAAGAGCAAAAAATTAATATTTTCACGAAGATAGTATGTAATTAAAACCGCTTTCATTGTATAATCATACTTGTAGCTTCTGACTACTTATTTTATTGGAGGTTTTATATATGAGTAATTCGAGTAGAAAAGGCCTCGGATTGACTACATTCATCAACTACCTGACTTTCGTACTTGCCGGGATTGATATGTCCATCTTGGCTCAGTACAAGACACAATTGGCCCTGCAGTGGACTGGCAAGGAAACTGATGTTGCTTCTGCTTACTACGTTATCGGTGCTATTGGCTTAGGTGGCTTGATCTCAAGTATCTTCACTGGCCCAATTTCAGACTTCTTCGGCCACCGTCTGTCAGCTTTGATTGGTGACTTCGGGTTCGTAATCTTTGCTTTCGGTATTATCTGGTCACCAACACAAGCTTGGGGCTACTTCTTCGCCATGGTTTGTGGTATTGCCAACTCATTCATGAGCGCATCAGTCATCCCAGTTTTGATTGATACCTATCCTGAATCAGGTTCAGTCGTTACCATGATGACTAAGTTCTTTGTCAGTGCTGGTCAGTTCTTACTGCCAGTTATTATGTGGGCTGTTGCCAAGCAACACATGTCCTTCCACGCAACTTTCTGGCTGTTAGGCATCGTCACTGTCATTGCTGCCGTCTTCTACTTCTTCGTTAAGTTCCCTAACGAACCAACTGCCGCAGAAAGAAAAGAATGGCGCGAAAAGCAAAAGGCTCAAAGAGAAAAGAACAAGGCAGAAGGCAAGGCCAGCTTACCAGTTACTGCTGAAGCTATCTCTATCATGCTGATCGGCTTTACCTCATTTGCTTCCTTCAACCTGTGGGCAAACTGCTACCAAGAATTAGCAACTTCATACGGTGTTGCACAACCACAATGGCTGCAGCAGATTTACGCCGTTGCTTCCTTAGTCGGTGTTCTGTTTAACTCTTTCATCGTCAAGAAGGGCTTCCACGAGTCTTACATTTTGATCATCTACCCATTGATCACTGCTTGCTCACTGCTGTTAGCTTTGATCCACAGTGCTGGTTTACTGTACGTAGTTGCCGGCCTGATCGGCTTCTTCGCTGCTAGTGGTTTGATGCAGCTTGCTACTGCTCTGATGAGCTACTTGTACCCAGACTACAAAGGTACTACTACTTCACTCGTTTCCGGCCTGATGGTTGGTTTAGCAAGTTACGGTTGTACTTCTATTGCCGGCTGGATGATGTCTAGCCTCGGCGCACAAGGCGGCCCAAGAGCAATCATTATCTTCAACGTTGTTATCACCTTGATCGGCAGCTTGCTTGCATGCATCGTTCGTCACGGTGA
>JAXGWL010000054.1:0-5492 GCA_040773345.1 Lactobacillus sp.
GCTTGCCAAGTAAGCATTTTGCTTAGATCTTTTTGTAAATAAACTAAAAAAGCAGACCTTTTGGGTCTGCTTTTTTATTGTCCTAACAGAAAGTTTTTTAAAAACACTGAGTTTTGGTACTGCCCTGTTTTATAGCCAAAATCGAGCTCACTTACCTGGAGCAGCATCTGCTTTAACTTAGTCAGCGAGTAGCGGTTGTGCAGCGCTAACTTCACACGGTAAGGGTGAACGCCCAAATCGTGCGTAATTTGTTCTGGACTGCGCCCTCTTTTGGCCAGCGTTTTAATGGTGACTAGCATTTCTAACTGACTGGCAAAAACAGCTAGCAAACCCACGGCTGTTTGGCCCTGCCGCAGCTGGTCATCAAGCCGGTGCAAGGCCGCCTGATAATTGTGGTGCAAGTCGTCTTCTAAGATGGCAAAGACGTTTTGCGCCAGCGACAGGTCGATGTGTGTGCTGACTGTTGCGCGGCTAATCGTTTTGCCCTCAGTAATTGCCTTTAAAGTCTTGTAATTAGCAAGCGTTGTCTCCAGCACTTGGTCACTGCGCTCCAAGAGCAGTTTGAAAGCACCAGCTTCAAAGGAATACCCTTCTAGCTTGGCTAATTCTCGTAAAAAATCACCGGTCTGATAGGGCTTGAGCCTTAGGTCGACTATTTCGGCGGCCTGTTTTAAAAGTTTGGTTAATTTTTTACGCTGGTCGAGCTTGTCATAGTCAGCCTCAAAAAGCAAAACATCGTTTAATTCCGGCAGGTGGGCAAAGATCGTCTGCAGCTGCTTAATGTTCTTTTTTTCGGCGGCAGGCACTTTACTGGTCAGGAAAAAAGGATTCTTCACCAGCAGCACTTTTTGCGCGCTAAAAAGTGAACTTTCGGTTAAGGCCGCTAGCAGTTCGTCTAGCCCCTCTTCTTGGCAATCGAGCACCTGCTGGTCGCAAGCTTTAAATTGCTCTTGCTGGACATAAGCTTTAGCCAGGTAATCGTTAATTAAGGCGTGCGGCCCCAAAAAGACTACCACGTGTGGCAAAGGCTTTTTATTAAAAACCGACAGAATCATTTGCTTCATCCTTTAAAAAATAGTTGAACTGGCTGTGACCAAAACGGTCGTACCTCCAGCTAATCATACCACAGTCGGCAGTATTGGCCGCCGGCAGGCCTAGCTTGTGCAAAGTAGCCAAAGTTTCAGGGTGCGGGTGGCCGTAACGGTTGTTCACGCCGGCCGAAATAAAGGCTTGCTTAGGGGCCAGCGTGCGTAAAAACTCCGGTGCCGAAGCAGTTTTACTGCCATGGTGGCCGAGTTTTAGATAATCAACCTGCATTTTTTGCTTGAGCAGGTCTTTTTCACCCGCCTGGCCTAAGTCACCGGTAAATAGCCAGTTGGCAGGTCCTGCTTTGACCAGCAAGCAGAGCGAATCTTCATTTTTGCCTGGACCAGGTTTTGCCGGGTGCACGACTCTAAAAGTCAAATCTCGGTCCTGAATAACATCCCCTGCTATTAACGGCCGCATTGCCGGCAACTGTTTGACTGCTGCTAGTCTTTTTTGAAAAGACTGATTTTCTTCAAGCCCTTGGGCAAAATACAGGCGCTTGACCGGCAATTTATTGAGTAACGGCGCCAAATCGCCGATATGGTCAGCGTCTTGGTGGGACAAAAACACGCCGTCGAGTTGCCTGATGCCTTGTGCTTTCAAAAAAGGCAGCGTGATGTAATCTGTTTGCGGCGTGGTCTTTTTGTGTTGGCCAAAGTTGAGTTTGCCACCCGTGTCAATCAAATAAGCGTGACGTTTAAGAGGCGTCGTCAATAAAATGCTATCGCCTTGACCCACATCAATGAAGGTCACCTGGCCCTGCCAAGGGAAATTAATCGTCATAAAACAAAGCACATAAGCCAAGCAAGTCAACCGCAAGGCCAGCTTACGCTTTGTTTGACCAGCCGTTAAAAACCACACCGTTAATAATAAAATGATCAGCGCTTGCCACCAGGTCAGCTTGCCAAAATTAAGAACGCCGAAGCCACCACTGGCTAGTTTAGCCAAGAAGTTTTCGCTAATCCCTAATAAAGAATCGCACAAAGCAGCTAGCGGTCTCACCAAGGTCCCGATAAAGGTCAGGGGCATGACGAAAAAGTTAAAGTATGGCACTAAAGCTAAGCTAAAGACACTGGTCAAGACATTGAGATTATAAAAACTGGCTAGTAAAAGCGGCGCGATGAGCCAGTTGAGCCACCAGCCGGCCGCAAACTTTGAACGTCCTTTGACAAGCTGCAAGCCCCAAAATAAAAGGTAAGACAGCTGGGCGCCTAAATTGAGCAGCAAGTTGGGAGCCAGTAGCAAGTGACACAAAAGAGTTAGGCCTAAGCAGTCATTAGCCTGTAAGCCCCATTTCCTAAACTGGCCTATTTTTTTAAAGAAAAAGGCCAAGCAGGCCCGCACAAAGCCAGGCTGAAAGCCAGATAAAAAAAGGCCGAGCAATAAAACCAGCAAAATGAGGACAAAACTTTCCTGCTCAATCATGTGCAGCCTAGCGCACAAGCTTTCTAGCAGCCAGCAGTAAAGGGCAACGTGCAGACCCGAAATGCTGAGTAGGTGAATCACGCCTAGCGTGCGGTAGCTGTCCATAATGGTTTTGCCCTGTCCGTCGCCACTACTTTGCGCCAAAAGCAGTTCTTGGCTAAAAAAGGCTAAGTTGGCCGGCAATTTTTGCAAGTAACTAGCTAAAGCAAACCGCCAACGGTGGAACCTGCTTTTAAGGTTGGGCTGAACTGGCAGCAGGCGCGCATGTTTAAAAGCCAACTCATAGTAAATATTTTGGCTAGCGTAGTACTGCCGAAAATCTGCCTGGCCAAAATTGCGTGCCGGTGGGATTTTTTGCAGTCGCGCATCTGCGGGCACTAGCCACAAGGCGTTTCCTTGTGCAAGTTGTTTTTGCTGCCGTTTACTGACGGGCCCACGCACGCAGATGCGCTTGTCGCCACATTGGGCTGGCGTCAGCAAGTAGTCGTTTTTTATTTTTGCTTGGTCTGGATAGACTAAAACTGCTTGGGCAGCGGGAGGGCCTTGCTTTTGCAAGCAAAAAGAGCAAGCAAAAGTAAGCAGAACACCGGCCGCAAGTAAAAGCAGCCAGTGGCCAAAATTCTTTTGAAAAATAATAAAAAATAGCAAACCGAGCACCAAGCCGCAGCAAAACTTACCCCTGCTTGGATAGTTAAAAACGGTCACTGTAGCGGCAGCGGCAACGAGTGCCAGCCAGAACAAGGCCCCGCTTTTAAAGGGCCACTTGGTCTTTGAAAGCTGCAAAGGTCTTCTCTCCGATGCCAGAAACCTGCATTAACTCCTCGGGTTTTTTAAAGCCGCCCTTTTCTTCGCGGTAAGCGATGATCTGCTCGGCCTTTTTCTCACCAATGCCAGTTAATTTTTGCAAGTCTTCCTTACTAGCTGAATTGATGTGCACCTGGTCTTTTGCTTGGCTGCCAGGCGAACCTTGTCCGCCAGCAACCGTTGTCGCACTTTGCTGGGCCTCAGCTTCACCTTCATAGGGAATATAGACTTTGTCCTGGTCTTTTAGAACCGTCGCGCGGTTAATCGCCTTTAAAGCGGCCTTGTCTTTTAAACCACCAGCGGCCGCGATCAGGTCATCGATCCGCGCCCCATTTTTGAGACTATAGACGCCCTGGTCGTGCACCGCGCCTGCAATATCACAAGTAATAAACGCGGACTCTTTCTTGCTTGACGGTGCCTTTTGCTTGTGGACCTGCAGCTGGGCGGGTTCGGTTGGCTTGGCCTCTTGCTTTTGTAGTGCAAAAAAGGCAACGGCTAGGACAAATACGCCGACGATGATGTAGACTACATGTTCTTTGCCAAAGGCTTTTATTTTTTCAATTAATTCCGTATTTTGCATTGTAATCACCTCACAATACAAATACGCAAAAAGCTGGCCTTTTGAGGTCAGCTTTTTTAAAAATTATTTTTGCAAGTACTGCAGCGCATCGTCAAAAGTCGCCACGGGTACGATCTTCATCTTAGTATGAATGCGCTTAGCAGTCTTAACTGCCTGCGCGTAGTTTGTTTGGCTTTTCTTCATGCCAGGCAACTTTTGCGTTGGCGCGAAAAAGATCTGCGCGTGCTGGCGGCTAGCGGCAACGACTTTTTTATCGATGCCGCCGATGATGCCGACGTTGCCGTCTTCGTCGATCGTCCCGGTGCCAGCGATCTTGCGGCCACGCGTTAGCTTTTCTTCGGTGAGCAATTGGTAACAAGTCAGGCTAAACATCAAGCCGGCGGACGGGCCGCCAATTTCGTCAGCGTTGATCTTGATCCTGGGCTTAACTTTCACAGCATTATGTTCAACTAACTGGATGCCAATGCCCCTACGGCCCGTGCCCTTTACTTTGACGATCTTGCCGGTGACCAGTGAAGTCTTACCGGCCCGGGCCCTAATGATTATGACCGGCTCACCTAGCTTTTTGTGCTGCAAATAGCGCATGAAGGCCGCGGTCGACTGAAAGCGGTGCCCGTCGACGCCAATGATGTTATCGCCCACTCGCAAGCTTTTTTTAAAGCGCGAGTTTTTCATGACCGACATCACGTAGATGCCCTTATAAATTTTTTGGGGGTGACGACCAGCCTTTTTGGCGGCATAATAAACCGCATTATTTTGACTGGCTTCCATGTAGTACTGCTGCAAGGTTTCGTAGTCTTGCGAGCTTTGTCCGTCTAATAATTCTTGCCCCGAGATGCGACTGTCAAAAGGCCGCAGATAACTCGTTAAGTAGTCGACCAGCACAGCCGGCCGCTCTGAGACCGTGACCAGGTAAAAATGAGGGTCAGCCTTACCGGCCGGGCTGCTAATCATCGGGCTGATACGACTGGCTTCGCCAGGCGCTTCGATGAAGTAACCTGTCGGCCATAAGCAGACAGCCGTCAACACAATAATTGTCCCAATGGCGAGTAGCCATTTTTTTAATGTGGACCGCTTTTTTTGCCTCATGCTGCACCTTCTTTTTGTTAAAAGCGAACCATGGTCCGCCCTAAGCGATGCTCCTTCAGCAGTTTGAAACCAACAATTGGCTTAAGTTCCGTGCTAGCATCAGTTTCCGCAACTACAACCCCGCCAGCAGCGACCAAGTTATTGGCCAACAAGCTCTGCATGATTTTGATGATCTTTTGCTTAGCATACGGCGGGTCTAAAAAAATCAGGTTAAAATTTTGACCCTGCTTGCTGAGCATCTGCAGCGCCTTTTTGTCGGGCATGTGCAGCAGCGTGAAATTTGTCGGCTGCTTAGTTGCCTCAATATTTTTTCGAATGATACGACAGGCCTGCCCACTGATGTCTACTAACACCGCATGATCCATCCCGCGCGAAACAGCTTCTAGCCCTAAAGCACCACTGCCAGCGTACAAATCCAAAACTGTACCACCCGCAAAGAATTGGCCTAAACTGTCAAACAGCGACTCTTTGACTTTATCGCTCGTTGGTCTGGTCAAGCGACTATTTA
>JAXGWL010000055.1:0-5445 GCA_040773345.1 Lactobacillus sp.
CGGCGCGCTTTATCATGGGCCTGGGCGCCGGCGGCATGGGGTCTTTGCCCTACATCATTGCCGGCATGGCCTACAAGAATTTGGCCCAACGCACGCGGCTGCTCACGTTGCTGACCTCTTCTTGGAGTGTAGCCGCTATTTCCGGTCCCCTGTTAGGTGGGGTGATCATCGACAGCATGTCCTGGCACTGGGTCTTTTACTTAAACGTACCGATTGGAATCGTTGCTCTGG
Organism: Lactobacillus sp.; assembly: GCA_040773345.1. GTDB lineage: Bacteria > Bacillota > Bacilli > Lactobacillales > Lactobacillaceae > Lactobacillus. Next base: position 232 of record JAXGWL010000055.1, read on the forward strand.
CTTTGATTTTTGCCTACTATCGCCATAGCTACTCCCAAAAACACGCCATTTTTGATCTGTGGGGGGCCTGCTGGCTGACTGTTTGCCTCATGACTTTCTTGTTCGGCATCCAGCTGCTGGGGTTAGTCACAATTTGGCTGCCTTTGCTGTTAATCATCTTGTCCGTGTTGTCTTTATTAGTCTTTTGGCATGTAGAAAAGGATGGGGCTAATCCCGTCATCCCGGTGGAACTATTTCAAAACCGCGCTATGCGGCGACTTTTTACTCTTCGCCCTGGCTTGGGGGTCCTACATCGCAGTTAACACTTACTTGCCGATGTGGGCGCAGGCCCTGCTTGGCACCAGCGCCTTGCTGGGTGGCATTACCCTGATCCCTAATTCTTTGGTTTCGATCATCGGTTCACGCAGGCCGGTCAGCACCGCATCACTTTAGGCATGATGAATCAGCTCAGCCAAGCTAAGACCGCTGCGTCCTTGCCCCCAGACCTGCTGCCGCAGATGCGCGTCATTTTTCACAACGGCCTGCACGATGTCATGGCAGTGTCTGTTGCGCTAGGCTTGATCGCTTTGCTCTTAAACTTTTACTATAGTGGCCAAAAGAAAAAGGCATAAAAAAGCATCCCTGGGTGGGATGCTTTTTATTTGGCGTGCTTACTTGGTTGGCGCCAAGTGGCGCAGCACGTTGAAGTGGAATAAAACCAGGTTGAGCAAGACGAGGCCGGTCGTGGCAAAGAAGACCATGTTATAGCTCCAAAAGCCCGAAATTGATGAACCTAAGAGGGGGCCAATAATATTGCCGATATACATTGCCGACTGATTCCAGGAAAAGATCCGGCCGGTCACCTGCGGGGGCGTATTTTTGGCTAGCATAGTCTGCACCTGTGGGAAGAGACAAGCGTCGGAAAAACCGACTAAAAACCGGATGATACCTAATTCCCAGGTATTTTGCACAAAGCCGGTTAGGAAAAAGAGGACACTGGCGAGGTAAAAGCCAAACAAGATGACCTTGTGAGTGCCAATTTGGTCGCCCAAGGCGCCAAAGCTACTAGCTGCTAAGAAGGTCGCAATCCCGGGCAGAGCAGCCACAATACCGGCGACGAAGACGACGTTGCCCCGGTTGTGCATCAACTGGCGCACGAAAAGGGAAACGATCGGGTTGATCGAGTTGTTGGCCGCCTGGATGATCGTAGTCGTGAGCAAAAGCCCAAAGATCAGCTGGGTCGACCGCATTGATTTGATAACACCTTTGGTGTCTTGAAGGTCTTTGCCAGTAGCCGGTTTGAAGTTAGTCTCATGGACAAAGAAAAGGGATAAGAAGAAGCAGACCAGCAAGAGCAGCCCAGTGATAAAGAATGTAAAGCGGTAAGAGAACCAAGAGGCCAGGGCCCCACCTAAAAATGGTCCCAGCAGGTTGCCGGCCGTAAAGGCACTGGTCATAGTGCCAAGTGCCTTGCCGCTTTCCCTTTTAGGAGCCTCCGTTGCAATCAGCGTGTTGGCGTTAGAGACAAAGCCTGAAAAAACACCCTGCAGCATCCGCAGAAAGAAGAGTTGCCAAACGTTTTGCACTAAGCCCATGGCGGCTAAGACGAGGCCCATACCGAGAGAGGCCCGCAGGATCATTGGCTTGCGCCCTTTTTGGTCAGCCAACTTGCCCCACCAAGGCGAGATAAAGGCGGACACGAAATAGATGCCGGAGAAGACCAAGCCAGACCACATGTTGAGCTGTTGGTGGTTGAAGTGGCCTAGGGTATCAATGTAGAGCGACAAGAAAGGCATGACCTCTGAAAAAGCCAGCCCCGCAATAAAGACGCTGATGGAGAGCACGAACAGGTTTTTACGCCAAGAATTTCCGCCCATAAAGACACACCACGTTTCTTTCCTCCTATGGAAAATAACTTACATAGTAATATAATATAATAAAAATGTGAATAAAAAGTAAGAAACGGGTCCAACAATGAAAAAACAAGATGCTGTTAAAATGATCAAGGCCTTCAGTGACGCCAATGCCACTTCCGGCTTTGAGGAAGAATTTGTTCGTCTGTTTAAAAACACGGTTGCCCCTTATGCGGACGTGACTGTGGACGGCATGTGGAACTTGTACGCGGCCAAAAAGCAGAATAACGGTCAGCGCCCAGTGCTGCAGCTTGACGCACACTCTGATGCCGTTGGTTTTATCACGCAAGCCGTGCGGCCAAACGGCTTAATTAAGTTTGTCCCGCTTGGCGGCTGGGTCAAATACAATATTCCGGCCGCTAAGGTCAAGATTCGCAACAAAGATGGCGAATACATCCCAGGGGTCGTCGCCACTAAGCCACCGCACTTCATGACGAAGGCAGAGCGTGAAAGCATTCCAGATGTCGCCGACATGAGTATTGATGTCGGCTCTGCCAGTCGGGAAGAAACGATCAAAGACTTTAAGATCGATACTGGCTGCCCGATTTTTGTCGACGTCAATTGTGAATATAATGAAAAAAACGGGGTTTTCTTTGGCAAAGACTTTGATGACCGTTTTGGCGCTGCTGCAATGGCAGCCGTTTTGGACAATTTAAAAGGCGAAGAAACGCCAGTCGACGTGGTCGCTGCCTTGTCCGCGCAAGAAGAAGTAGGTCTGCGGGGTGCTTATGTGACCGCCCGCAAGGTCAAGCCAGATGTTTGCCTGGTTTTGGAATCTTGTCCAGCTGACGACACCTTCACGCCGAGTTGGCTCTCACAGACTGGCCTGGGCCGTGGCCCAATGTTACGAGATATGGACGAGACATTTTTGCCAAATCCTAAATTTCAAAACTACGCCTGTGCCTTGGCCGATCAAAACGGCATTCCTTACACTCGCTCAGTGCGGACTGGCGGTGGTCAGGACGGGGCGGCAATTTATTATGAAAATGCGGCCCCAACGATTGTGATCGGCATTCCTGTGCGTTATGAACACTCACCATATTGTTTCAGCTCTTACCATGACTTTAAAGCTAGTGTGGACTTGGCCTGTGCGATTATCCGCGATCTGACTGCTGACAAGCTGGCTAGTTTTAAGCAAGTCTAAAAAGCAAAAAGAGGGGGAGAGTTTAAATGAGAATTAATATTTTGCAGCATGCTGCCGATGAAGGTCCTGGTGCAATTGCCACTTGGGCCCAAATCCACCAAGGCGTGACCTATGTTTATCATCCCGCAGTTTATGATATTCTGCCCCGGGCCGAGCAGACGGACCTACTGGTCTTGATGGGCGGGAGCGTTTCTCCGTCCGACAAGCTCGGTTGGATTGCCGAAGAGCGGGCTTTGATTAAACAAATGATCGCTTCGGGCAAACCAATTTTAGGCATTTGCTTTGGTGCTGAGCAGATTGTCGAAACTTTGGCTGGCCATGTGGATAAGATGCCCGATAAACGCATTGGCTGGACGGAATTTAAGCGGGCCAATGACCTGATCCCAGGCTTGCCGGAAAAGGTGACAGCTCTTTCTTGGCACCAAAAGATGTTTTCAAAACCAGTGGGAGCTAAAACCTTGTTTGCTGGTGAAAAAGTACCGACTGCTGGCTTTTTATACCAAGACAATGTCGTGGGCTTACAGTTCCACTTGGAAGTCAATGAAAACAATTTGCGGGATATGGTTGTGAACAACGGTGGCAAGGCCGACGTGGACAACGAATTGGGGCAAACGAGCCAACAGATCTTGCACCATGGCGTGCCCCGTGGCAATGCGCGTGTTCTGTTTAATATTTTGAATTACATTACTGGCCAGGAAAGCTTGCTTTAAGGCCACTAAAAAAGCCTCGCGCAATGCGAGGCTTTTTTTATGTCTTTATAATTCTTCTTCGTTACGTAAGATAGAACGAATCTGGTTGGCCAGCATCCGGATGGCCACCTTGTTTTTGCCGCCTTCTGGTACGATGATGTCGGCATAACGTTTAGAAGGCTCGATAAATTGGTTGTACATCGGTTTGACTGTTTTCAGATATTGCCGGATGACCTGTTCCTGGGTCCGGCCGCGCTCAGTCGTGTCGCGCTTCAAGCGGCGGATAAAGCGGATGTCATCGTCGTTGTCCACAAAGACCTTAATATCCATCAGCTTGCGCAGATTTGGATCGGCTAAAACCAGAATGCCTTCCAGCAGGATGATACCGGCTGGCTCGGTGTGTTCAGTTTTGTCAGAGCGCGTCAGCTTGGTAAAGTCATAGATTGGCGTTTCTACTGCTTGCCAATTGAGGAGCTGCCGCAGCTGCTTGTTCATGAGGGGCATGTCGTAGGCGTTGGGGTGATCGTAGTTGATCTGCCGTCTTTGCTCCATCGGGATGCCCGCATTGTCTTTATAGTAAGAATCTTGCGTTACAACTAAAATGCGATCGTGGGGCAGCTTTTTGCGAATTTCACGAGCAATTGTCGTCTTACCAGAGCCGGAGCCACCAGCAATCCCGATGACTAGTGGTTTTTTATGAGTATTGGCCATGTTTGTTCCTTTCTAGGAGAGCGAGACATCATTTTCGTGCAGCACTGACCTAATCTTGGTGGACAGCATGTCGATAGCAACATTATTTTCGCCGCCCTCGGGGACAATGATGTCAGCGTAGCGCTTAGAGGGATCAATGAACTGGTTGTACATTGGTTTAACGGTTGTCAGGTACTGCGAAATGATGTAGTCCAGGTCGTAGCCGCGCTCTTTCATATCTCTTTTTTCACGACGGATCAGGCGAATGTCGTCGTCGGTGTCGACATAAACCTTAATGCTCATGAGATCCCGCAACCTCTCGTCTGCTAAGACCAGAATGCCTTCTAAAATAATAATGTCGGCCGGCTCGACGTGAATTGTCTTGTCACTGCGCAGGTGGGTTGGGAAGTCGTAAATTGGCATCTCAATTGCTTGCCCGTTTAAAAGCTGCTTGAGCTGTGCGACCAAAAGTTTGGTATCAAAAGCGTCTGGGTGGTCGAAGTTGATTTGATCACGTTCTTCCTTGGTCATTTCCTTGTGGTCTTTGTAATAAGAATCCTGGGTCATGATCAAAACGCGATCTTCAGGCAGGCTTTTGTGGATTTTTTGCGCAATAGTCGTTTTACCTGAGCCCGAACCGCCCGCAATGCCAATAATAATAGGACGTTTGCGCTTGCTCATCTTATACTCCTTTTTGTAAATAACTATATCGCTACTATTTTACCTTAAAATAGGCCTTGGTAAATACTGGCACTGCTTTCGGACCACTTGCTTAAAAAGGTTCAACCCAATTTTTAAC
>JAXGWL010000056.1:0-5346 GCA_040773345.1 Lactobacillus sp.
AAAGCCGGCGCCCATTAACAGCTGCTTGAACAGTTGCGGTGACTGCGGCAAAGCGTAGAAGGAACCCGGGTAGATTCTGGATGGGACCAGGTAGTCGCGGGCACCTTCCGGCGTGGACTTGCCCAGGTCTGGGGTTTCAATGTTGATGAAGCCGTTTTCGTCAAAGAAGCGGTGGATTGATTCCACGATTTGAGACCGCATGATCAAGGCCTTTTGCAGGCTTGGGCGGCGCAGGTCCAAGTAGCGGTACTTCAGACGGGTCTGCTCGCTGGCGTTTAAGTCGTCCTTGATTTCAAACGGCGGGTTCTTAGCGGCGTTCAAGATGATGATTTGGGTGGCGTCGACTTCGACTTCACCGGTCTTCATGTCTGGGTTGACGGAAGAACGCTTTACGACCTTGCCCTTCACTTGCAGGACGAATTCGCTGCCGAGCTTTTGGGCGGTTTCCATCAATTCCTTGCCTGAGTCTTGGTTGACGACGATCTGGACGATGCCTTCGCGGTCGCGCAGGTCGATGAAGATCAAGTTGCCCAGGTTGCGGACACGCTGGACCCAGCCGTACAAGTTAACTTCTTGGTTCAAGTATTGCGTGTTAATGTTGCCACAATAGTCAGTTCTTTTTTCCATTCTGTTTTATCCTCTTATGCGAATTTTGCTAAAACCTGTTTGATATCCTCGGCAGCGGTCAGCGGGACATCTTCCTGCTTGCCGTCGGAAAGCCGCTTGATGGTGATCTTGCCTTCGGCTAGGCCCTTGGCGCCGACTGTCAGAACATATTCGGCGTGCAGGCGGTCGGCCTTGCGGAATTGGGCCTTCAGCTTCTTCTGATCGACGTCGTAGACGGCACTGAAGCCTTGGGCACGCAGGCTGCGGGCCAATTCAACGGTCTTGAGCTCGCTGCCGGCGCCGATGTTGGTCAAGAAAAAGTCCAAGCTGGTGCCCTTGAACAAGTCAGGGTTTTGCTTGCTCAAAACCAGCATCAGGCGCTCTTCGCCGATCCCGAAGCCGACGGCCGGCGTTTGCGGCCCGTCGAATTCTTCAACCAAGTGGTTGTAGCGGCCGCCGCCTAAAATAGTTGAAGGCGAAGACCACAGGTCAGGGTCGGCAACCATGAATTCAAAGATGACGCCGGTGTAGTAGTCCAGGCCGCGGACTAAGTCGTTGTCTAAGACATAGGCAATGCCCAAGTTGTCTAACTGGTCGGTGATCTGCTTGAAGTTGGCCTTGGAGTCGTCGTCAAGGTAGTCGATGATCTTTGGCGCGTCAGGCAGGAACTGCTTGTCTTTTTCGTCCTTGGAATCCAAGATCCGCAGCGGGTTCATGCCTAAGCGGCGCTGGGAATCTTCAGACAGCTGGTCTTTCAGCGGCGTGAAGTAGTCGACCAGGGCGTCGTGGTAGGCCTGGCGCACGTGGGCGTTGCCCAGCGTGTTGATGTGGAGCTCGTAGTTCTTAACGCCGAGCTCGGCCAGCAGGTCGTGGCCCATCATGATGGTTTCGACGTCGGCTAACGGACTGTCAGAGCCGAAGCTTTCAACCCCGATCTGGTGGAATTCACGCTGGCGGCCGGCCTGCGGACGCTCGTAACGGAAGGTTGGTTCAATATAGAAGACGTTAAAAGGCTTGACGACTTGCGGGCCGTAAAGCTTGTTTTCGACGTAGGCCCGCACAACACCGGCGGTGCCTTCCGGGCGCAGCGCGATGTGGCGGCCGCCCTTGTCGTTAAAGTCATACATTTCTTTTTCTACGACATCGGAAGACTCGCCGCTTGAACGCGAGAAGATGTCATAGCTTTCAAAGGTCGGCGTTCTGATCTCGTTGAAGCCGGCGCGGTGGAAGAAGTCCTTGGCAATTCTTTCGACTTTTTCCCAATTATTTGATTCTCCTGGGAGAATATCAACTGTTCCTTTTGGTCTTTGTACTCTCATTGAACCATCCTTTTTCTAAAACAAAAAAGCACCCTTGCTTGCTCACAAGGGTGCTCAAACTCAGCAGCACGGTACCACCTTTTAGATGCTACGATTAACGCTCGCCACACGATCCATTATCTGCTAAAGGGTCATGATCGGAAGTGGTCGGCTCTTTTCACCAAGACGAGCCTCTCTGCAGACTGCACTGCCAAATCACATTCTTTGTCATTGATAATTCTTAAGTAGATTACTAGTTTTAAAACAATTAGTCAAGCCGCTAACGGTCTAAAACAATGGTAAAAGGACCGTCGTTGACCAAACTCACTTGCATATCGGCACCAAAGCGCCCGGTTTGCACTTCAAAACCGTCTTGGCGCAGGTAGTAGTTGAACTTTTCCCATAGCTGCTTGGACTTTGGTGGCCGCATGGCATGTACAAAGCTCGGCCGGTTGCCCTTTTGCATATCGGCCAGCAAGGTAAACTGCGACACCGACAAAATTGCACCCCCAACTTGCTTTAAGCTGAGATTGGTCTTGCCATTTTCATCTTCAAAAATCCGCATTTTGGCAATCTTGGCCGCGGTCTTTTTAACTTGGGCTTCATCATCCCCCTCAGCTAGACCGACAAGAAGGAGCAAGCCGGGGCCAATTTGGCCAACCGTCTCACCAGCAATAGCGACGCTGACGCTGGCTTGTTTTACTCTTTGAATGACCACACGCATTAGGAATCTGCCCTCTTTACTTCGTAGACGTTGGGCACGTCGCGCAGACGACCAATAATCTTATCCAGATGCCCGGCGTTTTGCACCTTGACCGTCAAATAGATGTGGGCCATGTTGTCGTCGTCGACTTTGCCCGAAACGTTTTCGATGTTCTTCGTGAGCGAATTCAAAACGGCGATGACGTCAGACAAGAGCTTGCTACGGTTGTAGCCAAAGACCTCCACATCAGCACTGTAAGAGCGCTGGTTGCTGGCCTTGCTTGGGTCTGCCCAGGAAACATCAATTAAGCGTCCTTGCTGGGCCGCATCTTTGGTGATGTTGTGGCAGTCGGCCCGGTGAATCGTGACGCCACGTCCCTTAGTTACGTAGCCGACAATCTTGTCGCCTGGCACTGGGTTGCAGCACTTAGCCAGCCGGACCATCAAGTCCGAGACACCTTGAATCATGACACCGTCGTTTTCCTTGCCAGCTTCACCGGAAACAGTGGACTCAGATTCTGAAGCAGTCTGGCCACTCGACATGAGTTTGGCCAGCCGTTCTTTTTCTGCTTGTTCTTCCTGCCTTTTACGCAAGTCCAAAGTCAAACGGTTAGCAACCATCTGTGCCGACAGTTCGCCAAAGCCGACCGCCGCAAACAACTCATCTTCAGTATAGTAATTAAAGTGATCGACGACCTTGTCAATATGCTGGCGGTCCATGAAGTCCTTGGGCGTCAGTTTTTCGTTGCTTAAAATCTCCTCGACTTCGTCACGACCTTTGTCAATGTTTTGTGCGCGGTTGACGCTTCTAAAGTAGCGCTTAATCTTGTTGCGAGCCCGGGAGGTTTTGACCATATCGAGCCAGTCACGGGAAGGACTGGCGTTCGTTTGCGTCAGCATTTCCACGACGTCACCATTTTTCAGCTTATAGTCCAGGGGCTGAATCTGGCCATTGACACGCGCACCAACTGAGTGCGCGCCAACTTCCGAGTGGATCATGTAGGCAAAGTCCAAGGTAATCGAACCCTTGGGCAGCTCGTAGACTTCGCCTTTGGGCGTGAAGACGTAGACACGGTCAGAAAAGATGTCGGTTTGGACGCTCTTCATGAATTCGTCGGCATTGTTGGCTTCTTCGCTGAGGTCCAAGATCTCGCGGAACATGTCTAGCTTCTTGCCGGCAGAGGTTTCCTTAACGCCCTCGGTCTTGCCTTCCTTGTAGGCCCAGTGGGCCGCAACACCATATTCAGCGATTTGGTGCATCCGTTCCGTCCTAATTTGAATTTCCAAAGGCCGGCCGCCGGGACCTACAATTGTCGTGTGCAACGACTGGTAGCCGTTGACCTTGGGCACCGCAATGTAGTCCTTAAAACGACCTGGCATTGGCTTCCACTTGGTATGAACGACACCCAGCACAGCGTAGCAATCCTTGATGGTTTTGACGATAACGCGCACGGCCAAAAGATCGTAGATCTCGCTAAAGTCCTTGTGCTTTTTGGTCATCTTTTTGTAGATGGAATAAATGTGCTTCGGTCGCCCGTAAATTTCGTATTTGATGCCAAGCTTATCGAGTTCCACTTTAAGCACTTTAATAGCGTCGGCGATATATTTTTCCCGCTCACTGCGCTTGGCCTGCATCAAGTTGACGATGCGGTAGTACTGTTGGGAATTTAAGTAGTGCAAGCTCATGTCTTCTAGCTCCCACTTAATGGCCCCGATACCTAAACGGTCAGCCAGCGGCGCATAAATATCCAAAGTTTCTTCGGCAATGCGCCGCTGCTTGTCTGGGCGCAAGTGGTCCAAAGTGTGCATGTTGTGCAAGCGGTCGGCTAGCTTGACCATAATGACACGCAAGTCCTTGGCCATCGCAATCAGCATTTTACGGTGGTTTTCGGCCAAAAACTCTTCGTGAGACTTGTACTTATACTTGTTTAACTTAGTGACCCCGTCGACAATAAAGGCCACGTCCTTGCCAAACTCCTTGCTAATGTCCTCGTTGGTCGTCGGCGTATCTTCAACTGTATCATGCAAAAAACCAGCCGCCACAGTATCAGGATCCAGCCTAAGCTTGGCCAAAGTTCCGGCAACTTGGGTCGGGTGCACAATGTAAGGTTGGCCCGATTCCCGCTTTTGCCCACTGTGGGCTTTATTGGCAAACTCGTATGCTTTTTCGACAAAAGCCTGCTGGTCTTTATTCATGTATTGCGCACACTCGGCCATCACCTGGTCGTGCGTCATTTCAACATACTTGGACATGGACACTCACCTATTTTCTTTCTTTATAAAAGTGTCCCCGCCAGCTGCCTAAAAGCTCTAAGAGCAGGTAAAGCAGGCAGAGCACGTAATTGTACATGGCAAAATGGTGCAGCAAGACCGTCAGGGCAAAAACTGCTGGCAAAAGCAGCCCCCACCAGCTGGCCAAGTTCCGTTTTCTGATGAGCTGGCCCAAGTGAAAAGGGAGCCAGCCGTTAAACAGCAGGAACAAAAGCCCCAGCCGGATCACTTTTTTAATCCGGAAGAGCGGGAACAGCAGCCATAAAATCAGCGCTAAGACCGTCCACCAAACAACAGGCAGAAAGTCGTGCTGGTTCAGGCGGGCGAGCCCGCGGCCTAACTTAGAATTATTAAAATTGCCAATGAATTTTTTCATAAATATTCTCTTTTTCTTGCCAACATTTTAGCACTCTTTAATTTTTTCTGGCAATAATCAAGCAAACCCAACGCTTTTGACGCATTTGCAGCT
>JAXGWL010000057.1:0-5327 GCA_040773345.1 Lactobacillus sp.
GAAATTAGCGATGCGGGGATGCCAGTTATTTCTGATCCCGGTTATATTTTGGTTCAAGAGTGCATCAAGCACGACCTGCCGGTGGTCGCTTTGCCGGGCCCGTCGGCTTTTGCTACGGCGCTGATCGCTTCGGGCTTCAACCAGCCCTTCACCTACTATGGCTTTTTGCCTAAGCGTAAAAAGGACCAGCAGGCTCTGTTTACGACGATGAAAAAAACGCCGACGACGGCCATCTTTTACGAGGCACCGCACCGCTTAGTTAAAACTGTTGCCGGCCTGGCACAAGTTTTAGAACCCGACCGCAAAATGGTGCTCGCCCGGGAATTGACCAAGGTGCACGAAGAATATGTGCGGGGCACGGTAGCAGAAATCAATGCTTATTTAAAAGAGCACGCGCCGCGGGGTGAATACGTCGTGCTGGTTGCACCAGCCCAACCGCAAGCCGAACAGCCAGCTGACCTCGCTGCCTTAGCAAAACAAGTTGCAGCCTTAGTGGCGGCTGGTTCTTTTGCTAAGGATGCCATTAAGCAAGTGGCCCAGGAAAACAAAGTTCCTAAAAATCAGCTCTATGATTACTACCAAAGGAGAAAATAATGTACCAGCTCCCTTACCAAGTTACTTTTGCCGATTGTGACGAAAAAGGTCGCCTGACCTGGCCGCGCTTGCTCGATTTGCTGATGCACGTGTCCAATAGCCAACTGACCAGCTGGGGCCTGGGCATCGGCGCCCTGCTGCAAAAAAAATTAGGCTGGGTTGTTGTGCGCTACCATTTTGAAGTCAACCAGCTGCCGCAGGCAGGCGACCAAGTGGTCTTATCAACTGAGGCCAGCGGCCACAACCGCTTTTTCTGTTACCGCGATTTTGGCGTTGCCAAAAAAGACGGCCCGCAATTGCTTAAAGTGACCAGCCAATGGGTCATCATTGATCTGGCTCAACGCAAGATGGTGCCGCCGGCTGAGGCCATTGGTGAAAAAATCAAGTTTGCTGGGCCGGAAAATGTTCAACGCTTTGCCCGGCTGCATGCCCTGCCTGCTTATGAAAAAAAGCAGCAACAGCAGGTTCACTATTTTGACCTGGACACCAACCGGCATGTGGACAACGCCCGCTACTTCAACTGGCTCTTCGACCTGCCTGGGCGGTCTTTTGTGGATAACCACGCAGTCAAAAGCATTGACATTCAGTTTGACGAAGAAGTTAAATATGGTGACGATGTTTACACAGCCTTGCAACAAGAAAATGACCAGAGCTTTTTCAAAATTACGGCCGGAGACAAAACCGCGGCCTTGTGTGTCATTGCCTGGAAGAAAGGATGAAGAAAAGCAGTTTTCGATAATTTGAAGTTGCGCAAGCTGAACTTGCAGGAGACCGTCTTTTTAGGACTGTTGACAGCCGTTGATTTAGTCTTGCAAAAGTTGAGCTTTGGCCCCGTGATGGTGAAAGTGGGTCTGGGTTTCATTGGCGCTAGCCTGCTAGGCTACTTTTTTGGCCCTTGGTGGGGTAGCGTCGGGGCTTTGGCCTGTGACTTGCTCAGTTCGGCCCTGTTTGGCCAAGAAGGCGGCTTTTTTATTGGCTTTACCATCTCGGCCATGTTGAGCGTGGCGATTTACGGGGCTTTTTATTATCAGCGACCGGTCAAAATTTGGCGCATTGTCGCGGCTACACTGCTAGTGACGGTTGTGGTCAACATTTTGCTCAATACGCTTTGGCTGCACCTGATGTACGGCTTGGCTTGGCGGGCGGCTTTGATTACGCGTTTGCCTAAGGAGCTGCTTGTACCCTGGCTGCAGATGGCCGTCAGCTACCTAGTTTTAAAGGCCCTCGCCCAGGCCAAGGTCACTAAATTGCTGAAAAGGGATTAGCATGAAAATTTTAAGCATTTCGACGGCGACGAATTATTTAAGTGTCGCCTTGAACCAAAATGAAAAAGTCATTCAAGAGGCCAACGAAAAGGACCCGCGCAATCACAGCGAAAAGCTTGATCCAACCATTGCCCAGCTTTTACACCAGGAATATTGGCGGCTGCGCGACATCGACCGCTTTGCTGTGGTCATTGGGCCCGGGTCTTACACCGGTTTGCGCATTGGGGTCACAACGGCGAAGATGTTTGCCGCCATTCTGCCTGGCGACCTGGTGGCGATTCCCACCTTGCAGGCCCTTGCGGCTAACTTTTCAGAGACTGATGCTTTGCTAGTCGCTGGTCTGGACGCTAGAAACGACAACTTTTTTGCCGGTGGCTACATCAACCAAGAGGGGCGGCCAGTCAATGTCTTAAAAGACGGTCACTACCACATCACCGAACTGATCGACAAGGTCAAGGTGGCCGCGCACCAGCCAGGCCTGCAGCGCATTATTTTTGCTGGCACTGGTTTTGCCAAGCAGGCTAAACACCTCGACGAGCTGGCCATGCCATGGCAGTTGGCAACTGAGGATGAGAACCGGATTCATGCTGGGCAAATTGGGCGTCTGGCCGTGACAGCCCAGCCGGTTGACCCCGATCAGCTCGTCCCGCACTACTTGCGCCGGACCCAGGCCGAAATGGACTGGCACAAGCGAACGGGCAAGCCTTTTGGCCCGGACAGTGCCTATGTGGAAGAAGTTTAGTGAATTTCTGCACGGACCGCAGCCCGTCTTTTCCTTCCAGCCTTTTCTGGCGGAAGTTAACGGCCTGAATCTCCAAGTGATTCGGTCCGACAAAAGCGATATTTTAGCTTTGCTGCAGCTAGAGCGCGATATTTATGATGGCCGCTTGCCCTGGCGCCAACTTGATTTTCAAAATCAATTGCGGCGGCGTGACTGCCTCTACTTGTCCTTGTATGACAAAAGTCTGTTGGTGGCTTTTGTGGGGATGCGGCTCACGCCACGAGAAGCCCACATTACCAATATTTCCGTGGCGCCGACTTACCAGCGGCGGGGCATCGGCAGCTACCTGCTAGACTTGATGATTAAAAAGGCCCAGGTAGCTCATTGTGCCCAGGTCAGCTTGGAGGTCCGCGCCGACAATCAAATTGCGCAACGGCTGTACAGGCGGGCCGGATTTAAGACAACTTTGGTGCGGCCTGGCTACTACGACAAACAGCACGATGGTTTGGAAATGGGCTTAAACTTGCAAGCGGATAGAAAGAAGAAATTGTTTTGACAGCCAAAAAAGATGTCCGGATTTTAGCTTATGAAAGCTCATGTGATGAGACCTCGACGGCCGTAATTAAGAACGGGCGGACGATTGAGTCACTGATTGTGGCCACGCAAATTAAAAGTCACCAGCGCTTTGGTGGCGTTGTCCCCGAGGTGGCCAGCAGACATCATATTGAGGTTATTACGCAGATTACCAAGGAAGCCTTGGCCCAGGCGCACACGACCTGGTCTGACTTAGATGCCATTGCGGTCACTTACGGTCCCGGCCTTGTCGGGGCGTTGCTTATCGGAGTCAGTGCTGCCAAAGCAGCTTCGATGGCGACGGGTTTGCCGCTGATTGGCGTCGACCATATTATGGGCCACATTATGGCCGCTCAGTTGACCGACGAAATTGTCTACCCGGCACTGGCCCTACAAGTTTCGGGCGGCCATACCGAACTGGTTTTAATGCATGATCCGCTGCATTTTGAAATTATCGGCGATACGCGCGACGATGCGGCCGGGGAAGCCTATGACAAGATTGGCCGGGTGTTGGGCGTCAACTACCCGGCTGGCAAGACGATCGACAGTTGGGCACGACAGGGCCAAGATACGTTTAATTTCCCGCGGGCCATGATCAAGGAAGACAACTACGACTTTTCATTTTCTGGCCTGAAAAGTGCTTTTATCAACACGGCTCACCATGCTGAGCAAATTCATGAAAAGCTCAACAAATATGACCTGGCGGCTAGCTTCCAGGCGGCCGTAATTGATGTCTTGGCAGCCAAGACAATCCGGGCTTTAAAGCAATATAAGCCCAAAACCTTTGTCTTAGGTGGCGGCGTAGCGGCTAATATTGGTCTGCGGGCGCGTCTGCAGGCAGAAATCAAGCAGCTGGCCATTAATCCGAAGGTCATTATTCCGGATTTGAAATTATGTGGTGACAATGCGGCGATGATTGGGGCAGCTGCCTACAACAAATTTGAAGCAGGGGAGTTTGCCGACCTCAGTTTAAACGCTGATCCGTCACTCGAGTTGCCTTATGCAGAAAGTGCTTTGGAGGATTAATTGTGAGTAAGCATTTAGCAGAAAACAGTCGTCATTACACGGGCTGGCTGCTTGCTTTAGCGGTCGTTCTGCTGGCCGTCATCGGCTTGTTAATTTACGGCAGCCACGTCAACCGCTACACGCGCAGTCATTTTAACCAAAATGTGACCATCTACGGCGTGCAGGTCGGTGGCCTGACGCAAAAGCAGGCTTTGCAAAGGATCAACGCCCACAGCAAGAACAGTGCCTTTTTGGTCAACGGCAAGATCGTGACCCAAAAAGATGCTAGTCATAATGCCATTAGTGCCAAAGAGGTCAACGACTTTTTCAAGCAGCAATACCATTTTTTGCCAAGCAAGCACAACTACAGTTTTAAGTCAGCTTCGCTGACTGACGTTAAAAACAAGCTGCGTCAGTTGAACCGCCGCACGCTGGACTTCCGTATTGCTGGCAGGTCTTACCACCTCAAGGCCAGTGAATCGTTTGAAAAGGTCGCTTATGAAGACGGTCACTACCGTTTTTTAGAGCAAGCAGGGCTACGGCGCAAGCTGCGTCAGATCAATAGCGAAGTTGCTACTTTTGACGACAGCTACGATTTTGAGACCCCTGTTGACGGGCGCGTCCGGGTGAAAAATGATACCTGGGGCTGGGCCGTTTATGATAAAAGAGCACTGCCGGCCATTGCCAAGGCTTTTGCCCAGGGCAAAAAGACTGGCGAAGGCAAGAACTATCTAGAAGGCCGCGGCTACAACACTGTCGAGCACGGCTATGGTTTGGACAACCACGGTTTGGGGCACACTTACATTGTCGTTTCGATCAGACGCCAGCGCGTCTGGTTCTACCGTAATGGCAAGCAAGTTTTGAGCTTAAACGATGTGGTCACCGGGACGCAGGATTCAAGTACCGCCGATGCTACGCCAACGGGCGTGTTTTACATCATGTACAAGCAGTCGCCAAGCGTCCTGCAGGGCTCAAATGACGATGGTTCATCCTATGCCTCGCCGGTGCGTTATTGGATGCCGTTTACTTTAAGTGGCTGCGGCTTCCACGACGCCAGCTGGCGGACTGACTGGTCGAAGACCGCTTACTTGCAGGGCGGCTCGCACGGTTGCGTCAACATCCGGCCTAGTGAGATCAAGTCGGTGTGGGATGTAGTTTCTACTAATGAA
>JAXGWL010000058.1:0-5228 GCA_040773345.1 Lactobacillus sp.
TAGAAGACGAAGAATACTTCACCGAATCGCAGCTCAAAGAGGTCTTTAAAGACGACGAAGGCAATGTGACTGGCGGAATCGCACCTTCTGGTCACACGGTGCGCTTAGTCAAAGAACCGTCCTACTTTTTCCGAATGAGCAAGTACGCTGACCGGCTGCTCCAATATTATAAGGACCACCCGGACTTCATTCTGCCGCACTCTCGTGAAAAAGAAATGATCAACAACTTCATCAAACCTGGTTTGGAAGACCTGTCCGTCACTAGAACCACGGTTGACTGGGGAATCCTGGTACCAAGCGATCCCAAGCACGTGGTCTACGTCTGGATCGATGCTTTGTCCAACTATATCACTGCCTTAGGTTATGGCTCAGACGACGACTCCTTGTTTAAGAAGTACTGGCCCGCCGATGTGCACTTGGTGGGCAAGGAAATTGTCCGCTTCCACACTATTTACTGGCCAATCATGCTGATGGCTTTGGGTCTACCTTTGCCAAAGCAGATCTTTGGCCACGGTTGGGTTTTGATCTACAAGGACAAGATGTCAAAGTCCAAGGGCAACGCCGTATATCCTGAAACCATCGTCGACCGCTTTGGCCTAGACTCCTTGCGCTACTACCTGATGCGGGCTATTCCTTTTGGCGCCGACGGCAGCTTTTCACCAGAAGATTTTGTCGAACGCGTCAACTTTGACCTGGCTAATGACTTAGGCAACTTGCTGAACCGTACCGTGTCTATGATCAACCAGTACCAAAAAGGGCACGTGGCGCCAGTTGTCGACCAAGACGAGTTAGGCAGTCAGCTGCAAAAGGCAGCTGCCGACACCATTGCTGCCTATTACCAGCAGATGGACAGCCTGCACTTCTCCCAGGCTTTGGACAGCATCTGGAACTTTATTGGCCGGGCCAATAAGTATATCGATGAAACTGCGCCTTGGGTTTTGAATAAAGAGGGCAAGACTGCTGACTTAAGTCGGGGTTTGACTAACCTGGCCGAAAGCTTGCGCCTCATTGCCATCATGATCGCGCCAGTCATGACGCAAAGCCCGGTCAAAATGTTTGACCAATTGGGCTTGGACTTTAAGGACAAGTCGGAAAAGAAATTGGAGTTTGGCGGCTTTGGTTGGGACAAGCAAGTGACTGCAAAGCCAACTCCAATTTTCCCACGTCTGAAGACCAAGGAGGCCGTCGACTACATTAAGACCGAAATGGCCAAGGCTAAGCCGAAAAAGCAGACCCGCAGCCAACAAAAAGCAGCGGACCAGATCGACATCACTGCTTTTGACAAGGTTAAAATCCAGGTCGGCCAAATTCTGTCGGTGGCACCAGTGCAGGGCTCTAGCAAACTACTGGCCTTCCAAGTTGACTTTGGTGAAGATAGTCCGCGTCAGATTTTAAGCGGTATCCGTAAAGCTTACCCAGACACTAGCGAACTGCTCGACAAGAAGGTCTTGGCAGTGACGAACCTGAAGTCACGCAAGATGCTGGGCCATATTTCCCAGGGAATGCTCTTGTCGTCTGAAAAAGATGGCCAAATCAAGTTGGCCTTAGTTGGTGATGAACATGCCAATGGGGCGGTTTTAGGCTAATGGAGATTTTTGATTCGCATACCCATTTAAACGACGAGCCCTTTCGCGGCAAAGAGGCGGCCTACTTGACCCACGCCCAAGAGCTAGGCGTCACCAGGGTCGCTTGCTGTGGTCAGGACCCGGAATTTAATGAAAGGGCAGTGGCCCTGTCAGAGCGCTTTGCTAATGTCTACGCCATCGTCGGCTATTGTCCGGATGTCGCCAAGGATTACGATGACAAAGCGGAAGCAGAGCTCATCAAACAAGCCAAGCTGCCGAAGACCGTGGCCATTGGTGAAATCGGCCTGGACTACTATTGGGACGAGTCGCCGCGCTCTGTACAGCGAAAAGTTTTTGCGCGCCAACTGGCTTTGGCGCACGACTGGCACTTACCAGTGTCTATTCACACACGGGATGCTTTTGCCGATAGCTATGCCATTTTGCAAAAAAGCCAAGTCGGCGAATATGGCGGCATTCTGCACAGCTTCAACGGTGGCGTTGACTGGCTTAAAAAGTTCCTAGACTTGGGCCTTATGGTGTCGTTTTCAGGCGTTGTCTCCTTTACCAAGGCCACTTTAGTGCATGAATCAGCCAAAAAGGTGCCCTTGGACCGCCTGCTGGTAGAAACCGATGCACCGTATTTGACGCCCAAGCCTTACCGCGGGCGGCAAAACGAGACGGGCTACACCCGCTACGTGGTGGAAGCCATTGCCAAGCTGCGCGGGGTTGAGCCGGCAGTCATTGCCCAAGCTAGTTATGAAAATGCAATGAGGATTTATGGAATCAAAGAAAACTAAGTTTGACGCGGTCGTCGTAGTCGAAGGCAAAGACGACACTAAGCGCCTCAAACAATTTTTTCCAGGCATTGAGACCATTGAAACCAACGGGTCAGCGGTGTCAGACGAGTGCCTGGCCGAAATTAAAAAGTTAAGTCAGACGCGCCCAATCATCGTGTTTACGGACCCGGATTTTAACGGTGAACGCATCCGCAAAATTGTGACGAAAGCCGTGCCAACTGCCAAGCAGGCTTTTGTGACCCGTAAGGAGGCTGCACCCCATAAAAAGGGCAGTTTAGGTGTCGAACACGCCTCCAAGGAAGCTCTGCGGCGTGCCCTGGCTGACTTAAAGGCCGCTGAACCCGCTAAAAGCGACCTTACCTGGGCTGCTTATGCAGCACTAGGTTTAGCAGGCCGCCCTGCTAGCAAACGTTTGCGGGAAGCAGTGGGACAGCGTTTAGGCGTCGGTTATGGCAACGGCAAGCAGTTTTACCGGCGCCTGCACATGTTTGGCATTAGTTTGGCAGAATTGGAAAAGGCGGTGCAAGCGCAATGAAACATGACCTGCCGATTGCTTCCCGCGTGCGTACGGAAGCAATTGTTAACCGTTATTTGGTGAAGGCTCATAAGAATTTAGGCCAAAACTTTTTAGTTGACCTAGAAGCGGTGCGTGGCATTGTGGCCGCTGCGGAGATTAAGCCAGGCGACCAGGTCATCGAGATTGGGCCAGGCATTGGCTCTTTGACTGAACAACTACTACTGGCTGGTGCACAGGTGTTAGCCTACGAGGTTGATCCCGACTTAAAGCAAATTCTAGCCAATGAACTGCCTAATCAGGATCAGTTCAAATTGATCATGCAAGATGTTTTAAAAGCGGATTTGGTCAAGGATGCAGATAGCTATTTTGCCAATAAAAAACCGGTCAAAATTGTGGCTAACTTGCCTTATTACATTACGACGCCGATTATTTTTCGCTTGTTAAATAGCAATTTGCATTTCGCTAGTTTGACTTTGATGATGCAAAAAGAAGTGGCTGACCGGATTGCCGCTAACTCTGGCAGCAAGGCCTACGGACCTTTGACCATCGCGGTCCAAACCCAAATGAAGGTCGCCCAAGCGCTAGCTGTCGATCACACGAGCTTTTGGCCCCAACCCAAGGTTGACTCGAGTGTGCTCGTCCTGGCTCCGTTAGCAAAGCCACTGGTCGCACCAAGCGACGCCAAACGTTTCAACCGCTACGTCAAGATGTGTTTTGCCCAGCGCCGCAAGACCTTAAATAATAACTTGAAGTCTTTTGTCAAAGAGCAAGATGAGCGGC
Source organism: Lactobacillus sp. (assembly GCA_040773345.1). GTDB lineage: Bacteria > Bacillota > Bacilli > Lactobacillales > Lactobacillaceae > Lactobacillus. Next base: position 3,660 of record JAXGWL010000058.1, read on the forward strand.
AAAAGCTCATTGCCTCTTTGGGCGTGAAACCAACTGCCCGCCCAGAAGAGCTGACGATTCCACAGCTCATCAAGCTGATCGCAGCCCTGCCTTAGCTTGCTTCTGTGAAACATTTATGTTACAATGAGACGTCAAAGGAGTGACGCTCATTGCCAAGAACAATTGCTGATATTAAAGAGAATCTAACGGAACACGTAGGCGATAGTTTGGTTGTCGTCGCCCAAGTGGGCCGTAAAAAAGTCACTAGGCGCAGAGGTGTTTTACAAAACACTTTTCCCGCTGTTTTCGTAGTTAAGCTGGACCAAGATCAAAATAACATTGCCCGTGTTTCTTATAGCTACACGGACGTTTTGACGAAGAACATTGAGCTGCAGTTTGATGATGCGGCTGCCGAAGCTTAAACGAGAATTATGAACAATCGCTTAAAAAACAGAGCGATTGTTTTTTTTGCGCTCTTTTTGCGTTATATTAAAGTTACTGGTGAAAAACACAAATTTTTAAGAGGAATTAAACATGAAACGTTCAGAAAGACTGGTAAATATTACCAAGTATTTAATGGCTCGTCCGCATACGCTGATCCCCCTGCCTTTCTTTGCCCAGCAGTATGACGCGGCCAAGTCATCAATTTCAGAAGATTTGGGCATTTTAAAGAGAACCTTAGCGGCCAAACAAGATGGCGTGTTGGAAACCGTTGCTGGCGCAGCTGGCGGCGTACGCTATATTCCCTTTGTCGGTGAACAATACGCACGCAGCTACCTGGCACAACTGGCCCAAGAAATTCAGGATCCGAACAGAATTTTGCCGGGTGGTTTTGTCTACATGTCTGATATTTTGGGTTCGCCTAAGCACCTGCGCCAAATCGGCAAGCTGATTGCAACACGCTATGCTTACAGTCACCCCGATTACGTGATGACAATTGAGACCAAAGGCATCGCTTTGGCTCAGGCTGTCAGCATGTACCTGAACATTCCTTTTGTCACCGTGCGCCGACGGCCGAAGGTCACAGAGGGAGCTACCTTGTCTGTTAACTACGTGGCTTCTTCTAGCGATCGGGTCGAGAAGATGGAGCTAGCCAACAGCATGCTCAAGCAAAACAGCTCCGTCCTGATCGTCGATGACTTTGTCAAAGGCGGCGGCACCTTGAACGGGATGCGCGAATTGGTCAAAGAATTCAAGTGTACGGTCAACAGCATGTGCATTTTGTGTGAAGCCTACTACCCACACAAGCGGATGGTTGATGACTACCTGTCTTTGATCTCCATCAGCAAGATTGATACCGAAAACAATAAGCTTAGTGCACAGCCAGGCAATTTCTTGGCTAAAACGAACTTTGATCACTTCCAAAAATGATATACTGTCGTTTAGCTTATTGATAAAGAAGGAAAATTGATGAATAAATTTGTTGTCATTTTAGCGGCCGGGAAAGGTACCCGGATGAAGTCCAAGCTCTACAAGGTCCTGCATAAAGTTTGCGGCAAGGCCATGGTGGAGCACGTCGTTGATGCTGCCCGCGGCACTGACCCGGACCAAGTGGTGACCATCGTCGGCAATGGGGCTGAAGATGCGAAA
>JAXGWL010000059.1:0-5131 GCA_040773345.1 Lactobacillus sp.
GCCGGAAACCAGGCTCTGGCGCATGGCTGAGAAGTCGCGCATGGCGTTTTCGCGGTGAGCACCCTTGAGCTGCTTGATCAGCTGGTAGTGGATGGTGCCTTGCTGAGCAGTCAAGCGCGCGCCCTTGAAGCCGGCCAGGCTCTTGGCATGGGCGAAGCGGCTGTTCTTAGTCGTGATGACGTAGTAAGTCGACCGGCGGTAAGGCTCGGAGAAGTTGATGGCCTTCTTGCGTTCGGCCGTCGGGCTCATGCCGGCGATGATCAGGTCGATTTTGCCGGAAGTCAAAGCCGGCAGCAGGCCGTCCCATTCGGTCTTCACAGCGACGACCGGGCGGTGCAGGCGCTTGCCGATCAGCTTAGCGATCTTGACGTCGTAGCCGTTGGCGTATTGCTTGGAGCCATCGATCGGGATGGCGCCATTTTTTTTAGTGGTTTGCGTCCAGTTGAAAGGTGGGTAGTTGGCCTCCATGCCAATTTTCAGTGGCTGGGCGGCAGCGTGGACCTTAGGTGCAGGCCAGCTAGCTGCAATTCCTAGCACAAGTGCTAAGCACATTAGCAGACGATTGATTTTGGACTTCAATTTGAAAAACCTCCTAAATCCATTTCAAACGAGGCCAATACAATGAGTGCAAATAAAAAACCTTATTGCTTTTGCAATAAGGTTTAACGGTCATATTTGTTATTTCGCTAAAAATACCAAATCATATAGCGCTCCCTGACTACTCATCAGGACAGTCTGCAGGATCTTGTCCTGCAGCCCAACCCGGTGACGCTGACGCTGCGTACCGAATTTCGGCAATTGTCCTAGCCGTTTGCTTTCTTAGCCTGCGTCGGCTCTAGCAAAAGCTGTGACAACTGCAACCTCTATTGCATTGGGGTGTTATTAATTATCAGTTTCTAAGATAGTTTTAATTTTTACCTTTGTCAACACCTTGCGGCAAAATAATGTCGCTCGGCCGAATTTCCTTGCCAAAATATAGCTTCAGCTCTTGGTTGTAGTCTTTTTCAAAAAAGCCTTCTTCGTTCAAGCTGCGGATTTCACAGCTCGCCCAGCGCTGCAAGGACTTATTGCCCTTTTTGACGGCTGGGGCAATGTATTGGTTCGGGCCAATGGTCTTGATGCCGACCGTGTACTTCGGATTGCGCTTAACCCAGGCGTACAAGTAAGAGTTGTCGTCAGCTAAAGCGGCCGCCCGGTTGTTCTTTAAGGCGTTGAATTGCTGAGTTTTAGAATCAAACTTCAGCAGGTTGACGCCTTTTTGCTTGGTGAAGTAGGTCTCGGCCGTAGTCCCTTTGGTCACGATCAGCGAGTTGTTTTGCAGCTGCTTAGCGCTTTTAATAGGCTTATTTTTCGGAGAGATGACGCCGACTGACACCTTCATGTAAGGTGCGGCCCAGCTGACGACTTTTTGCCGTTCCGGCGTTTCCGTAAAGTTGGCCAGGATAATGTCGGCCTTATTAGAATTCAGGGTGTCGACCCGGTTGTTGGCGTTCACTTGGATAAAGCGCGGCTTGACGCCTAAGTCCTTAGCCATGCGGTGAGCCAGGTAGACGTCATAGCCTACGCGTTTGCCTTGCGAGTTGACCCAGCCATAAGGCGGCAGGTCGCCAAAGACCGCGACGCGCAGGTAGCCACGGCGCTTGATCGCGCTGACGGAATTTGTGTTGTTCCAAGATCCTGCGGTCCCGGCATTTAAGTTGGGTTCAGTCAGACCAAAGAAAGCCGACGCACCCACCGTTAAAATGGCCAAGATCCCAATGATCCAGGTAAAAAGATTGTGTTTTTTCATGTTAGAAGTCCATGCTTTCTAAGAAATTGCTGGCCCGCTGGGTTTGAGGATGAGCAAAGAACTCTCTGCCCGGCGTGGTTTCAATGACGCGGCCTTGGTCGATGAAGACGACCTGGTTGGCAATACGGGCGGCAAAGTTCATCTCGTGGGTGACAATGACCATGGTCATGTGGCGTTCAGTCGACAGGCGTTGGATGATTTCCAGGATGCCGCGGACCATTTCAGGGTCTAGCGACGCCGTGATTTCGTCGAGAAAAATGACTTCCGGGTTCATGGCTAAAGAACGCACAATGGCAACTCTTTGCTTTTGCCCACCGGATAGTTCGCGTGGATAGGCGTTCACGTAATCAGACAAGTCGACTCTAGCCAACAGATCTTCTGCTTCTTTGCGAACCTCTGCTTCGTCGCGACCTTGGACTTTAGTGGGCGCTAGCAGTATGTTGTCTAGCACCGTCATGTTTGGAAACAGTTCGTAGCTTTGGAAGACCATGCCGATTTGTTGGCGCAGTTTTTGCCAATTGCTGCGGGTCGGGTCAATCTTTTGGCCCTTGAAGTAAAGCGCCCCGCTTTGGAAATCTTCCAGACCGTTCAAAGTCCGCAGCAGCGTACTTTTGCCAGAACCAGAAGGGCCCAGCAAGGCCAGCACTTCGCCTTTAATTAAAGAAAAGCTGATGTCGTGCAGGACTTGCTTGCCGTCGTATGATTTGTTCAAATGCTCGACGCGAAAAATTTCTTCACTCATTATTTGCTCCTTGCTGTTAAACGCTTTGACAATGCTGACAATGGGTAATCCAAAATGAAGTACAGGATGAAGATCAGACCGTAGACCCAGAAGACGCCGGCTGGATATTTCTGGTTGTTGGCCTCGATGATTTGCTGGCCGACGTTGATGACTTCCATGACGTTGATCATCATCAAAAGCGAAGTGGTCTTGATCACCCGCGTCGCCAGGTTGATGGTGGCTGGCAGCTCCAGTTGGACAGACTGGGGCAGCATGACGTAACGGAACATCTGCCAGCGGTTGAGGCCTAAGGCCAAGCCGGAATCAATCTGACTTTGTGGCACTGTCTGCAAAGCCCCGCGTACGATGTCACTGAACTCGGCGCTGACCCAAAGGCTGAAGGCTAAGGTCGCCATCCAACTGGCTGACCAGTTGACGTGTAACCCTCGCGGCAGAATGTAGTAGACCAAAAACAGTAAGACGACCGTCGGCACAATCCGGAAAAATTCCAAATACAGGCGCAAAATAAAGCGCAACGGCTTGTTGGGCAAAGTCCGCAGCATGCCGAGGATTAGACCTAACAGCAGGCCGAAGACCAGGGACAAGACCGCGATCCAAATTGACGTCCACAGGCCGGCAAACAGGCGGGCCAGGTTGGTGCCTTCAAATAAAACATTAATCCCCGAACGTACCATAGCGGACCCTCTTTTCTAACCAGGTTAAAATTAAAATAATAGGAATCAGGATGATGGCGTAGGCCACGACCAGCATGAACAGATACTCATTGGAACGGTAGTACATGCCGATCAGGTCTAGTGCCGTGTTGGTCAATTCTGGCAAGGCGATGATTGAGAAAATCGACGTTTCCTTGATTAAGAAGATAATGTTGGCGGTCAAAGCCGGCATGCTTAGGGCCAAACCTTGTGGCAAGATGACGTAGCGTGCTAGCTGGCGCCGGTTCATGCCGAGCGCCAGGCCATTGTCGATTTGTACTTGCGAGACGCCATCGATGCCGCCGTTAAAGCCTTCGGCCATGTAGGCACCACCTAAAAAGATCAGGCCAATAATGGCGCTGGCTTGCGCTGACAGCTTGATGCCAATGACTGGGAAAGCGTAGTAGAGAAAGAAGAGCTGAATTAACAGTGGCGTGTTGCGTGCTAATTCCACGTACGCTTTGGCGATGGGGCTGATGATTTTTAAGTTGAAGTGTTCAATCAGGCTGACCGCCCCGCCCAGGATGATGGCGCCGACGATCCCCCAAAATGAGAGCTCGAGCGTCAGGACGAAGCCCCGGCCAAAGACCGGCAGGGCTTGTCTAATGATGTTCCAATCCATAAAAACCTCCTTGTGACCAATAAAAAAAGCCTGCAGCAAACAAAGCTAAGCAGGCTTCAATAAAAAAACTGCTGAGCCGAAAACCAGCTCCGCAGTATATCGCAATAAGGGAAACTGATCTTCTTATCTTAAGTTGTGGGTGTTTTGACAACAGATCATGTTTCCTTTTCTCCTCTCGTGCGTTTCTGTCCTTAAATATAGCAGAACACTTACAAAAAACAAGTAATAAATTTCATTTTTTTAAAATTTTTTGCCATGCCTAGCTTGGCGCCAGTAGTGAAAGGCGATGGTAATACCTAAAATGCCAAAGACGATCCCGGCAAACAGGCCGTTAGGCACATCCCAGTTTAAAGGGGGCAGGGCGAGCAGCAGCTTGCAGGCGATGATAGCAATTAAGACATAGGCCATGGTCTGCAGCTCGGGGATGATCTCCATCAGCTTGATGATGATTTCGGCCACGCCCCGCATGCAAAGAATGCCAATCATGCCACCGATCAAGACGACAACAGGGTTTGACGACACGGCCAGCGAGGCCAGGACGGAGTCGATAGAAAAGACAATGTCCATGGCTTCAATCGAGATGACCGTCCGCCAAAAGAGGCTTAAGACGTGGTGCTTTTTGCCGACTTTTTTGTGGTGGGGTGCTTCTTTTTTCTTTTGTTCTGGGTGACGCAGGTCGTAAAAATAGCGCCCAGCTAAATAAAACAGGTAAACGCTGCCGGCCAGCTTGATTTCCCAGAGCTTAATCAGATAAGTACCGATCCCGATGACGATAAAGCGGAAGAGGTAGGCCCCCCACAGACCATAGACGAGCGACTTGCGCTGCTGGCTCTTGGTTGGCAGCACCTGCGTTTGGGCGGCCAAGACGACGGCGTTGTCGACTGACAAAAGACATTCCATCAAGATTAAAGTCAAGATGATCAGCCAGTCGCTTCCGGAGGTCAAGACATGCTGCCAGTTGCCTAGTTCAAAAAAAGGCTGGTAGAGCTTAATGATGTTCATGCAGGTAGGTCTTCTCCATTCTGATTAATTCTCTTTTAATCACGCTGCCTAGACGACAGGTACCCAGATTATGCTCATCTAAAATAACCCGGTGCGTGGTCACAAAGATTGGCATGGGATTTAAGGCAATTGCATGTTGAACGGCCCGTGTGCTGGTTGCTTCGTCTAAAGAAGCCGCTAAGTCGCTGTAGGTGATCACTTCGCCGTAAGGGATTTCCCGGACTTGGTCGTAGACCCGTCGCTGGAAAGGCGTGCCAAAGTTATCATAGTTGAGGGGCAGATCA
>JAXGWL010000060.1:0-5089 GCA_040773345.1 Lactobacillus sp.
ACAACATTAATTCTATATATTGTTGACGGTGAGTTTATGAAAGAAGACATCTTACGTCAGATCGGCACGATTGCCCGCGCGTTGGATTCAATCGCTAACAGCGAGTTTAAGGACATGCAGTTAAACCGCGGCCAGTATTTGTACCTGACCCGCATTAAAGAAAAGCCGGGCATTATCTCAGATCATTTGGCTAATTTGCTCAATGTGGACCGTACAACGACGGCACGCGGGATTAAAAGATTGGTCAAAGCCGGGCTGGTTGAAAAAAAGGCCGACCGCGCTAACAAGAAAATAAAACATTTGTTTGTGACACCGCAGGGGCAAGAACTCGCCCAGCAGATCGAAAAAGAAAATCGCTATTCCAGTCAATTGGTTTTGAAGGGGCTGAGCGCAGAACAAACAAAGCAATTGGCTATTTTATTAAAGACCGTTGAAGAAAACGCCAGTGCGAATTGGCGCTTTGTTAAAAATGGCGGCAGGAGGGAGTATTAATGGACTACCAAATTAGGCCGGTGACTGTTGCCGATGCTGCCAAGCTGCAGGAAATTTCTAGAATTACTTTCAAAGAAACCTTTGATCCATACACGGCACCGGCTGACATGCAGCGCTTTTTAGCGGAAGACTACGCGACCGACAAGCTGCTTGCTCAAATCAAGAACCCTGACAGCCGCTTTTTCTTTTTAATTAAAGGCGATGAAGTCGCTGGCTATTTGAAAATTAACGTGGGTGCGGCTCAGACCGAGCACTTACAGGAAAATGCCTTAGAGGTCGAACTAATCTACCTGCTGCCCAAATTTCAACACCAAGGCCTGGGCAACATTTTATTTGATTATGCCTTAAATATTGCCAAACAAGAAGGCAAAGCTTATGTCTGGCTCGACGTCTATGAACATAACGTGAACGCTCAGCACTTTTACAAGCGGCATGGCTTTCATAAGGTCAGCCAGCATGTTTACCAGGTGGGCAGCGACCCGCAAATCGATTGGCTGCTGCTCAAGAAATTTTGAGAGGAGCATTCCCATGAATAAAGGACGCGTCGAAGCATTTACCGATGCCATTGTGGCTATCATCATGACGATTATGGTGCTAGAAATTAAAATTCCACATGGCCCAAACTGGGCTGCCTTGCTGCAAGAGCGGGCTTATTTTCTGGCCTACCTAATCAGTTTCTTTTTAATTGCCACCGCCTGGTACAGCCACCATTATCTGTTTATCAATTCTAAAGTTATTACGAAAAGAGCCTTCTGGGTCAACATGCTCTGGCTATTCTTTATGTCTTTTGCACCCGTGGGTACGGGCTGGCTCAGTGAAGAGCCACGCTCAAAAGCGGCCGCCTATTTTTACCTGGGCATGTACCTCATTTGGGGCATCACCTTTCATTTGCTGGGTAGGACTTTGATCGCGGACAACCCTGACAGGGCTGCGCAATTGCGCCGGGTCACTAACCTGAGACGGATTATGCTGCAAGTTGTATTATTGCTGCTGGGCGCGGTAGTCATTAACTGGCAGCCAATTGCGGTCTTAGTAGTCCTAGGGATTGATATCCTCATCTGGATGTTCGCTTCACCCAAAACTAGCAATGGCTAGTTTTCATTTGCTGTTTTTTAACTTTTACACCTGAGCCATTGATCTCTTTCTGAAAATCCAATAGCATTTAAAACTGTCGTCACAAAAAAATGTATTGAGTTGATTTTTAGAAAGGACCTGTTTTTATTGCAAGCAACACAAGAAAAAACAGAACATGAAAACTACTTTAAATGGTTGTGGTCGCAATTGAAGGGCTGGCCAGTTGCTAACTACTGCCTCTGGTTTTTCGCCTTTGGCTTCCAACTGGCCATCTTGATTTCAAACAAGATCACTGCGGTGACTGCAGTTACCTTTATTGGCACCTTGCTGGGGACGCTTTGCGTACTGTCCATTAACGCCGCCAAGGCCGTCAACGGCTGGTTAGGCCTGTTGTCCGCCGCCTGCTTCATTTTTGCAAGCTGGTCGGCTAAAAACTACTTGGCCATCTTTGAACAATTGGCCTACATTGCCACGCTGGACCTGCCTGTGCTACTCGCCGTAAAAACTTGGAACGATGACACCAAAAATCACCTGCGCACCTTTGGCAAGCGCGAATGGGTCATCGCCATTATTGGCACCTTGGCCGTCTATCTTGTTTCTGGCTGGCTGATCGGGCGTTTTACCAATGACCCGCGGCCTTGGATTGATGCTGTGTCCTTTGCAATTTCTCTGACCGCCGGCATCATGTGCTTTATGCGTTTCAACAACCAGTTCTACTGGTGGCTGGCCAGCGGCCTCTTCCAGCTTGTGCTTTGGGCCGTTACGTTTGCCCAAGGGGATGCCACGATTGCGATGGCTGTCAACTCCTTAATTTACATAGCCAATGACGTGCTGGCTTTTACAGTTTCGCCATGGTTTAACCGGGGCCGTAAAAACTCTGGTTTGAAGAAGATTTAGATCAACAAAAAAGAGTTTTCTCGTTAGAGAAAACTCTTTTTTTACTGTTTGCACTTGCTATTTTTGCTTGCGACTTTTGTACTCTTTAATGGCGCGGTGGAGGTAGTCAAACAGCAGAGCGCCGATAATGATGACCCACAACACGCCTAAGATTGCGCTGCCCATGTTGACGTGTGGCACCGTTAAGTGCTGCACTAGGGCGTAGATGGCAATGATGAATAAGATAGTGAACAAAACACTCCAAAAGGCGTCTCTTCTAAAATTTTCCATAGCGTTCCTCTTTCTATTAGCACATGCTTTAATTATAAAAGAATTTAACAGCAGTCACAATTGTCATTTTGCTGAGGCTTGACATTGCCAGTCGGGGCGGTTAATATTATTAGCGTAAATTCTACCTAAGACTCGGGTGGCGCACAGCCTCAATACCCCGCCGAGGCCAGAAGATAATGAGAGAATTTTAAACTCCATGTCTTTTTGGCATGGAGTATTTTATTTGACCCGTAGAATTACAAATCTTTGTTGTGGAGGTGAATATTTTGAGTAAAGCTGCTATCGCTGAAAAGGAAAAGCTGGTTGACGCTTTTGCTGACGAATTAAAGGAAGCTAAGGCTATCTTGGTCATCAACTACTTGGGCTTAACTGTCGGAGAAGTGACCAGCATGCGTAAAGAATTGCGTGACAACAACGTTAAGATGCGTGTCATTAAGAACACCTACCTGCGTCGTGCCGCTAAGAAGGCCGGTATTGAAGGCTTGGACGACACTTTTGTAGGTCCAACTGCTGTTATCTACACTGCTGACGCAGATGACATCACTGAACCAGCTCGGATCGTTTCGAAGTACGAAGACGACTACGACGTTCTGGAAATCAAGGGCGGCATGCTGGAAGGCAAAGTTACCAGCAAGGATGAAGTCAAGCAATTGGCTTCTATCCCTGGCCGCGAAGGTCTGCTGTCAATGCTTGTTTCAGTATTGCAAGCACCTGTACGCAACTTCGCTTATGCTGTTAAGGCTGTTGCCGACAACAAAGACGAAGACAAGTAATTTTAGAAATTTACAATTTATCTAATTTCGGAGGATTTAATAATGGCTTTAGATAAAGATAAGATTATTGAAGACCTGAAGGGTGCTTCAATTCTTGAATTAAACGACCTGGTTAAGGCTATCGAAGACGAATTTGGCGTTTCTGCTGCTGCTCCTGTTGCTGCAGCCGGTGCTGCTGGCGGCGACGCAGCTGCTAAGTCATCATTCGACGTTGAATTGACTGAAGCTGGCCAAGAAAAGGTTAAGGTTATCAAGGTTGTCCGTGAAATCACCAACAAGGGTCTGCTGGACTGCAAGAAGATGGTTGACGGCGCACCTACTATCATTAAGGAAGGCGCTTCAGAAGACGAAGCTAACGACCTTAAGAGCAAGCTGGAAGCAGCTGGCGCTACTGTAACTTTGAAGTAGTTACGATTTTAAAAAAAGCCCCCGCAAGGGGCTTTTTTTATGCTATTGTGGACACGTACAGTTTTTTGCTTTTTAATGAGGAGGAGTTATGAAGAAAAGAACTAGTGCTTTGCTAGCCGCTCTGTTTGCTGCCGGCGTCTTGGGCTTAAGCAGTCAAACTGTGCATGCTGCTGATAATGAGGCAGCTATGCCTGTTCAAACGCAAGCTAGTGAACAAGCACAGACGACACAGACTACTGCTGACGCAACTGCCGCTACTGGGCAAAAGGCAGCAACTGCTCAAACAACTGCCAACCAGCAAGCTAAAAAGCCGGCCATGACCCAGCAGCACTACGTGGGGCAAGTTAATTACCGCTACCCATACGGTGTCAACTTATGGTAATGGAATAATGACAACAGCTTGTCTTGGACCGGTCGGCGCCTGCAAGCCCGCAGCCAATGGAAGGTCTTTGGCTACGCTGAATACACGGATAACAAGACCCAAAAGAAGTCCCGCCTCGATAACTTAGGTGGCGACCAATGGGTTGGCGCTAACGTTGCGGTTTTAGGAACAGGCAGAACAACGAGCCGGCAGCTGCCAACTTACCACGGCCAATGGTACACGAGCCAATATGTGCCAGTTAAGGCTGATTATGGCTGTGCCCCTGCCGCTTTGTCCATGCTGATGAAGTATGATGGCACTTGGTCAAAAGTGCCGGGCAACAGCGAGTACGCCAAGATCTACTATGTTGAAAGTCACTTACCACGTGGTTTATGGCAAGGTGGTCAAGACTCTAGCGCCTTCAGTGGTGTTGGCTCTACCCGCGTCATTTCTTCCAAGCGTTTGGCACAATATGGTCATGAATTGTGCGACCCACAGGTTCGCGATATTTCTGGTGCAAGCCTAGCTACTATTTCGCGCCTGGTTTCTACCGGGCACCCGGTTTTGTACTACGGCTGGTCATCATTTAATGGTAACGGCCAAGGTGCACAACCATGGCCATGCAACCACTGCAAGGTCATTTTTGGCTGCAATGCCGGCTCAAACAGATACCTGGTCTACGACCCACTGTACACTAGTGCTTCCGCTGGCCCAGGCAGCAAGTGGGCTGGTTCGAACTACGGCATCCACAACGGTTACGACCAAGGCGCTATTTCCTGGCATTCTTGGTCTTCAATCAACCGCGAGTACAACT
>JAXGWL010000061.1:0-4981 GCA_040773345.1 Lactobacillus sp.
CATGGAATACCACAGCGCCAACGCCGACTGCGTGAGCCACCTGGTCTTTGTTGGCTAAGCCAGGATTTTTTTCTTCAATCTGTTGCTTAGCCAGCTTGACGGCATCTTTTAAGACTTGGTCTAAAAAGACCACGTTGCCCTTTCTGGTCGACAGTTTCTTGCCGCCCTGGGTGATTAAGCCAAAAGGAATAAAGTGGATGTCGTCGGACCAGTCATAGCCCATTTTCTTTAAAACGGCCTTCAGTTCTACGAAGTGCTGGGCCTGTTCATTGCCGACCACGTAAAGCATTTGGGTGAAGTGATATTCCTTCATCCGCCAAATGGCAGCGGCCAAGTCCCGCGTCAGGTAAATGCTGGTGCCATCGGATTTAACAATGATCGCTGGGTTTTCGTCAGGCCCCATGTCGACGACTTGCGCGCCTTGGGATTCATGCAGCAAACCTTTTTCCTTCAATTCGTCGACCACTGGCTGCATCTTGTCGTTGAAAAAGGCCTCGCCATTGTAAGAGTCAAAACTAATGCCCAACTCTTTGTAAATGCGCTTGAAGTCTCTCAAGGAGACATCTCTGAACCACTGCCAAAGCGCCATGGCCTCTTGGTCGCCATCTTCCAGCTTCTTAAACCAAGCGCGGCCTTCGTCGTCTAAGCGCGGGTCTTTTTCTGCTTCTTTGTGGAAGCGTACGTAGTAGTGGAAAAGGTTGTTGATCGGATCTTTTTTAACAGCTTCTTCACTGCCCCAGTGCTTGTAAGCGGCGATCAGCTTGCCAAACTGCGTGCCATAGTCGCCTAAATAGTTAATCTTGATGGGGTGATAGCCCACCTTTTCGTAGATTTGGGCGATCGAGTTGCCGATGACGGTTGACCGTAAATGCCCCATCGACATTGGCTTGGCGATGTTCGGACTTGACATGTCAATGGGCACGTTGCCATAGCCCAGGTCCTGCTTGCCGTAGTCGGCTCCTTGTGTCAGGACCGCGCTGATCGTGCTTTGGGCTAATTTTTCGTGATTAATGGCAAAGTTGACGTACGGACCGACGGCCGTAATCTTGTCAAAGTTTGGACTGTCGATTTTTTCAGCAATGCTGGCTGCAATTTCTGCCGGATTTTTATGTTCAATTCTAGCCAAAGCAAAGGCCGGAAAGGCATAATCACCCAGCTGGTCATTTTTAGGCCTTTCGATCAAAGCGGCAATCTTAGTGGCCGGCAAGTCGACTTGCTCACCGACCAGTTTTACAATTTCCTGCTTAAAATCCATGCGTCTGCTCCTTTTCCTAAATAAAAAAAGTCTCTTCCTTAAAAAAGAAAGAGACGAGATATTCCCGCGGTACCACTCTTATTGATGGACTAAATCCACCCGCTCAATAAATTCAAATGAACGGGTCAGGGCGTTTCACTGCCCTTCTTTTGCCTGCCTTCCATCGCCCGCAGACTCGCTGAAAAAAGTAAGGACAATTACTTTTTCTGACCTATACCATTTGAATTATAACAGGGAATTTAGAATTTGTCATCCTTACAGAGCAACATATTCTCCGCTAATCCATTGCTTGCCACCGAGGTTATACCAATTGTTGCCATTTTGATCTTTTGCAGCATCAAAGTATTTCCAGTAAGAACCTTTCGGCAGGTATTTGACGACGTGCCGGCCTTGGCCATAACCACTCCAGATAGCTACTTTGCCGCGGCCATTGTAGGCAACGCGCAGAACACCATGTTGACCACTCTTAGCAGTTTGGTCAATAGTATTCCATTGCAAGTAGGCGTTGTCGTCGGAAATCCATTCTTTGTCACCAATCTTGAACCATTGCTTGCCATTCTTGTTCTTGGCGACTTGACTGGCATTTAAACGGGCGTTGTTAGCTACGCGCCGCACTAAGGTCTTGCCGTCATAGCTGCTGTAGACTGGGGCGCCTTCTCTGCCGTGGTAAGCAACGACAACGGTGCCAGTTTCATCTTGAATGGTGAAGTTGCCGTGCTTTTGGGCCGGCTTGGCAGCTGGTTTTGCAGCGGCTTGGTTGCCATTGACTAAAGCGGCTTCGTTGACCATGTAGCCGTAAGTGGCTGGTAGCCACTGCAGGCCTAGTTTGTACCACTTGTCACCCTTGTCGTTAGTGGCAATCGCAGAAGCTTGCCAGCGGCTGGCGTTGGCCACGTAATTGCCGGTGATGTGACGTGGGGCAGTGTAATTGCTCCACAAAGCGACTTTACCGCGGCCGTTATAGGTAACGACCACAACACCGTTGACCTTTTGCACTTTGAAGCTATTGTCACTAGCTGGCTGAGCTGCCGGCTTAGTGGCAGAGCTTGGGCTAGTGATCAGCTGCAGGTATTCAGCAGGAACCCATTGCTTGCGGCCCAAGCTGTACATGACATGGCCGTTAGGCAGCACTGCCGTGGCCAAGACCTTCCAAGCGGTGTTGTTAGCAACGTAGCCGACGACGGTGTGCGGCTTTTCATAGTTACTCCACAGTGCAACCTTGCCGGGACCGGCGTAATTGATGCGGCCGACGGCCTTGGTCGGCACCACACGGGCCTCAGTTGACTGAGCAGCATTAGTGTTGCTTGGCTTGGTGGTGTTTTGCGCCTTGCCTGCGTTTTGAGCAGCCTGATCAGTAGCAGTCGTAGTAGCCACTGGCTTAGGATCAGCGTTCGTAGCAGCCTTTACCTTGTTTGCTGGGAAAAGGGCCAGGCTGGCTAAAGCAGCGGCAGCGACAAAAGTAATGTTCTTTTTGGTCATTTTTAAATACCCCCTCTTAAAATCCAAGTCTACATATTAGCACTTTTAACAGCATACTTGTGCAGCAATTTTGGCAAAAAAGCACTGAGTTTCGTTGGCAAGACGACGTAGTGATCTTGGGCCAAAAGATCGCCGGCTAAAGAGTGGGCGTAAACGGCCGCCAGCACTGGGTCGAGGTCGCCTGGGAACTGGCCTAAAAAGCCCGCGATGATGCCAGCCAGGGTATCACCCATGCCGCCAGTGGCCATTGCTGGGTTGCCTACCGTATTGACAAAGACTTGCTTGCCAAAATAGACATGGGTGCGCTCAGACTTCAAAACCAGGATGCCCTTTTGCTGACCTAATAACTGCCGCAAGGCCGTTTGGTTGGCCGCGTCTTCTTGAAAGCCAATTTGCAGGCCGCTCAAGCGCTGCCATTCCATCTGGTGGGGCGTCAACACGACAAGCCCGGCACGCTGGGGCATTAATGCCGGTTGCTGGGAAATGAGGTCCAAGGCGGAAGCGTCGAGGACGACCTTTTGTGCTGGGCCAGCGTTTTGCGCAACCAGTTGGCAGAGCTGGGCAGCAGTGGGGCCACTGCCGAGGCCAGGGCCCAGTACGACGACATCCATTTTTTGAAGCATGGCGCCCAAATTGCGATCGTGCCAGTCGATGAACATTGCTTCAGGCAAACGGGCGTGCAGGGCCGCATTATTGATTGAGTGGGTGGCCACACTGACTAAGCCGGCGCCGGCATTGAGCGCCCCCTCCGTTGCCATGAGAATGGCGCCTCCGAAATTGGCCGAGCCGCCGATGAGCAGCACGCGTCCGTAGTTGCCCTTGTGCGAGCGGGCCGGTCTTTTCGTGACGACCTTGCTTAAGATTTCTGCCGTAATTTTTGCCATTAGAACAGCCCCCTGAGCCAAGACCAAAAGCCGGCTTTGCGAACGCTTTGGTGAGCATAAATTTTCGTATGAATGGTTTTAATGCTTTCCGCCCCGGCCAGCTTCCGTAGCTTGCTTGGACCACTGACCACAGTGGCTTCGCCTAAACAGCTGCCAGCCTGCACGGGTGCCTGAACTGACGCCAGCTTGAAGGACAGTTGGTGGCCGTCCAGTAGATCCCAATAGACCTGGGCTTTATGCAGAGTAAATTGCACGCTCTTAGCTTGACCACGGTTGACGCTGACCCGGCCTAATTGCCGTCCCGTTGGCAGCGAAACCTGCTGGTAGTTATTTTGGACATAACGTAAAAGCTGGGCCGTGTCTTGAAAACGCTGAAGCTCATTTTTTTGCCCATTGGAACCTAAGACGACGCAGATGACGCGCCGCCCGTTCAGCCAAGCGGTGCTGACAAAGCATTGGCCTACCCCGTCGGTTGTCCCCGTCTTGAGCCCATCGATGGGCAGGTCTCTTTGGTAATACGCCTGCCCTGGCAGCATTTGGTTCAAGCTGGTCATGTGCGTTCTTTGCCCCTGGTCGACGAAGTTCATGCTGGTTTGGCGGGTGGTTTTAATGATGTCCGGATATAGTTTTAATAACTGGCGGGCGATAAAGGCGACGTTTAAAGCGGACAGCTCGTTTTCGGCCTTGGCCGGCACGCTTTGCCAGCGGGCGCTGCCCACGTCACCGTTGCTTAAGCCACAAGCCGTGTAGAACTGGGCTTTGGTCATGCCCCAGTCTTTGGCCTGCTGGCGCATCTGGACGACGAAAGCGTGTTGGGAACCGGCGACCGCTTGGCCCAGCGTCATGGCGGCGCCGTTGGCCGAAGCCATTAAAGTAGCCTGGTACAACTGGCGAATCGTGTAACGATGGCCTTTGTGCAAAGGCACGTTGGTAAAGGCCGCGTGCCGCGTGTTTTCAATAGCAGCGGCTGGCGCTTTGACGCGCTGCTGCCAAGACAACTTACCTTGTTTGATGGCCTTGATCGTCAGGTAGACGGTCAGCAACTTGGTGATTGAAGCGATGGGCCGTGCTTGCCTCGGATTTTTAGTGTATAAAACTTGGCCGGTTTTGGCATCGATCACGACAGCACTTTTGGCCGAAAGGCTAGGCGCTGCTGCTTGGGCCAGGGATGCGGGCGCAAAGCAGGTTAGTGCTAGGCACAAGGCGATGACTAATTGCAAAACTTTTTTCATATTCTGCCCCCAAATCTAGATGCTCTCTGCGCTATTCTAACAAAAATTTTAAAAAGGGTTTGGCATTTTCCGCAAAGTTTGCTATCATATTTTGTGTTGTGAGAAAGCCCCAATGGCGGAATTGGCAGACG
>JAXGWL010000062.1:0-4979 GCA_040773345.1 Lactobacillus sp.
TTCTAGGTCCAGGAGAGCCTGGTTATGGTTGTAGGCACTATAGCCCAGGCTAGCTTGCGGCGTGGTCACAAAATTCAACATATCTTGACCGTCAGCGGCCGGCAAATCGTGCTGCAAAAACTCGCTGCAGTCCCAATTACGCAGACGGGTGTAGTAAAGCGACGGACTCAGCCTTTCATTTTCCGGATTTAAGACCGGGTAGGACAAGTAAACCTTGTCTGTGGCTAGCGCCAGTGCAGCCCCAAATTGGTAATTTTGGTCCAGGTTGGTTATTTTTTGCCGGTCTTCCAAATAGTGACTGTCGTCAAAAGAACCGGCCACCGCCGCCAAGTTTTCACTGCTTAAAAAACCCGGTGTTTTATCGATTTTGGGCAAGCTAGTGTTAGTGGCGCCTAAGATAAATACCTGCCGGTAGCCCTTGCGCTGAACCATGCCCAATTCTGAAACATTGACTGCGTCGAGGGTTGACGGGATGGTAGCAAAGTCGGCCTTGCTAAAACCGCTTTGCAGCACTGAAAAAAAGGCGGCAAGGTCAAATTTTGCTGCAATCTGCAGATAATCTTTGAGGAGCTGACACAACAGGTTCCAGACTTGTTCTGGTTCCTGAGCTAATTGCAGCTGACCGCTGTCTTGGGCCCTTTGGCGCCAAGCGGTCAACACAGAACTCACGCCATTATTCGTCAAAAATTCAAAAAAGGTGCGGCAGCCTGCCTGCGGGTCAGTTGTTTTTGTCAAGTCGTCAGTCAGTTTATCTAGACGGGCAATGAGCCAAGCACGCAACCCGTCAAGGCGCGCGATAACCCGGTCATTACCGTCCACGTGCAAAAGCTTAGCCCCCGTAAAATCAGCTAAGGACCGTCGCCAAAGCTCATGATCTAGCCCGTGCGCCAAGACAAAATTTTCGAGCAAGTCGACGTCATGGCGAAAATCAGCAGACGTTGCATAACTAGCAGGCACTAACAGCTGTGTCTTCAACAACGCCAAGATTTTGCTGGTAGTAAGACCTTCCTGCAGCAAGCCGGCTAAGGACTCAACTAAGACGACCAGCGGATGGTACTTCATCTCGCGCTGCAAGTCGTTAAAATACGGAATGCCGTTTTGCCGCAAAATCGGCAACAAATAAGTTTCGTATTCGTGCAAGTCAGGCGCTAAGATCAGGAAGTCTTGGTAACGCAAGTTCTTGCGTAAAGCCACCTGCTGGTAGATCGTGTGCGCGGCAAAATAGGCTTCAGCATAGCGTGAATCGGCCTGCACCAGCTGCACAAACTGACTTGCCTGTAGCTGGGCGCGGTCATTTGGCAGCGGCTGGCTGCGCCACAGACGGTTGAGGCTAGCAGCTGGTGTTTGCAAGTTAGGCAACTCTTTTTCATTAAAAGGCAAACCGCGACTGTGACAAAAAGTCGTTAATTGGTTAATTGTCCGCTGGACGACATAATCGTAGTCACCAGGTTCAAATTGGCCTGCAGCTTTGCCATTAGCTGTTGCTAAAGCCACGGTCACGTTGGCGGCTTTAGCAAAAAGCAGTTTCAATGTCGTCAATTCTGACCAGGAAAAATGACTAAAGCCCGTGAAGTAAAAACTCATGGTGGTCAGATCTTGCCCTGCCAGATATTGATTTAGTTGCAGGATGCGATCGGCTTTGGTGATAAATTTGCCTGCTGTCTGCTGAGCAAATTCGTCGCCAATTACCTTTAAATCATGAAATTTGGCGCGACTTTCTTGGTCAGCTGCGTTGGTACTCAAAGCTGCCAAGTCAACGTCACTGTCTTTTAACGCCAACAGCGCGTCATAAACTTGCGCGAGCAAACCATCAGTAATTTCCTTACCCTTAAAAAGATGCAGGTCAGCTTGTTTTTTGCTAAAAATTTGCCGCAGCAGCATTTGAGCGGCGCTATCATCAAGCACTGGCAACTCAGGCACGTCAGCATCCCGCAAAAAGAGCCAGGCTAGGCGGGAGAAAGAAAAAATATGCAAATTTTTGACTGCCCTAGCGCCGTGACCTAAGCGCGCCAACACCTTAAGCGTTTGCACTTCTGTGGTAAACTTAAGGTGATTGGGCACGATCAAAAAAGTTTGTGCCTGCTTATTTTTTAAATAGTGCTCAACAGTACTTTTAATCATGGTTTCACTCAAGGGTGCCGTCTGTTGACCGGTAAACAAGTTAATCATTTCTAACCTCTCCTTGCTGCTTTCGACTTTTATATTTTAGCATATCCAAACAATTGTTTGCCTGCTTAACGAAAGGATGAACTTTCATGAAAAAAAGCTACACTGCCCATGGCAAGACCATTTTAATTGGCGAGCACGCCGTCGTTTATGGCAGCCCTGCGCTGGCACTGCCTATCAAAGGCTTAACCATCACGACCACTGTGACTGACGCCCCACGTGATTTTGAACTAGCCACTGCTCGCTATCATGGTCCCTTTTTTACCGCCCCCAGCGAATTTGACGGCTTGAAATACATCGTGCGCACCATGAAGGCCCGGGCCTACCGGCGCGAACCATTACGGATCAGCTATGAAGGGGAAATTCCCATGCAGCGCGGTTTAGGCTCTTCTGCTGTCGTCGCCTTTGGTACAACCCAGGTCCTCAACCAGTACTACCACTTGCACCTGAGTTTTGACGATATTATGGACGTCACCAACCACGCCGAATCGATCACCCATGGCAAGGCCTCGGGTCTTGACGCTGCCACGGTGGCTTCCAACGACCTGGTCTTTTTTACAGCTAAAACTGGCGTCGAAAAAATCAAGCAAAAGCTGGGCGCTACGCTGCTGATTATGGACACCGGCAAAATGGGCCAAACCAAAAAGGCGGTCACCCAAGTCCACGAGCTTTACAAAGAAGAAGTAGCTGCCCGGCAGGCCATCCACCAATTAGGGCTGCTGGCTAATAACTTTAAAAAGGCCTGGCTCCAAGCAGACAGCACTAACTGTGGCGACTTATTCAACCACGCCCAGGCGCTGTTAGCCCAGCTGCAGGTGTCCACTGACACCATCGATGAGCTGTGTCGGTTGGCTAATCAGCAAGGTGCACTTGGTGCCAAGCTTTCTGGTGGCGGTTTGGGTGGTATTGTCATTGCCCTTTGCACAGATTCAGTGACGGCCGAAAAGATCGCCTTTGCTGCCAAAGATTTAATTGCCCACTATTGGGTCGAGGAAATTTAATGACTGCAACTGCTCTTGCCCATGCTAATATCGCCCTGATCAAGTATTGGGGTAAAAAAGACGCCGCCTTGCGTCTGCCTTTGATGAATAGTATTTCGCTGACCTTAGACCGACTGTACACCCAAACTTCTTTTGAGTTCACAAACGGACCAGACCAGTTTTTCTTAAATGGCCAACAGCAAAAACCTAAAGACTCACAGCGAGTGTTTAACTACGTCCAACGCCTGCAAAAGATGTTTGGGGTTAGTGGTCATTTTATCGTCAAAAGCCAAAATCACGTGCCAACCAGTGCGGGTCTTGCTTCTTCGAGCTCGGCTTTTGCGGCACTGGCCGGTGCTTTTGCCCAGGCTTATGACTTAAAACTGACGAAGAAACAGCTATCACGTTTGGCGCGGTTGGGCTCAGGATCTGCTGCCCGCTCCATTTATGGTGGTTTTGCCGAATGGCAAATGGGCAACGATCTGACGAGCGTAGCCGTTCCTGTGCAAGCCTCTGCTAAATTAAACATGGCTATGTTAGTCATTGAGCTCAGTAGCGCTAAGAAAAAGACCTCTTCAACTAGCGGGATGCAGCAGGCCCAAACATCACCTTTTTATCAGGCTTGGCTTGACCGCAACAAACTCGAAATTGCGGCTATGAAAAAGGCCCTGGCTGCTGGCGATTTAGAGCAAGTAGGCCGGCTGGCGGAGCTCAACGCCAGCGAAATGCATGCCATTAATTTGACGGCACAGCCTGGTTTTACCTATTTCGAACCTGCGACGATCGCCGTCTTAAAGTATGTCCACGAATTACGTGCACAGGGTCTTCCCTGCTATTACACGCTGGACGCTGGTCCGAACGTTAAAGTCATTTGTTCCTTAAAAAATTGCAAAACTTTGCAGCAAAAATTTGCGACCCGCTTTCCTGGTGCTAAAATGTTTGTTGCTACAAGTGGTCCTGGCCTTGTGCAATTTGACCGCTGATTAAGGGGAGAAAATTTTGATATCCGTTAAAGCACCTGGAAAACTTTATATCGCTGGCGAATACGCCGTCTTAGAGCAGAACTGCCCTGCCGTGCTGGTGGCCTTAGACCAATACGTCTATGTCGACATCAACGCTTCCAGCTCACAAACCGGCGTCATTTATTCTAAGCAATACTCGCAGAGCTCACTGCACTGGATGCGCAAGGGCACAAAGATTGTCATCGACAACCGGGACAACCCGTTCGAGTACATTTTGTCCGCCATCAAATACACCGAAAAATTCGTCGCTGAACAAGGTGTGCGCTTACGGGTTTTTGACTTACACGTCAATTCTGACTTAGACGCTGCTGATGGCCGTAAGTATGGCCTAGGCTCGTCCGCAGCTGTGACAGTCGCTACTGTCGAAGCAATCCTGACCTTCTACCACATGAGCTACACACGCGACCTGCTTTTCAAGATCGCGGCCATCGCCCACTATTCCGTGCAGCAAAACGGTTCTGCGGGGGATGTGGCAGCGATCGTTTACGGTGGCTGGTTGGCCTACCAGACTTTTGACAAAAACAAGTTGCGCCAGGAACTGAGACACAAGCCTTTTAGTGACGTGATCACTGAGGCTTGGCCAGGCCTGCGCATTCAAAAACTAACCCCGCCACAAGGGCTGCAGTTGGTGATCGGCTGGACGCAAAAACCGGCTTCCACTTCCCAACTGGTTGACCAGTCCAACGCCCAAAAAGCCGTCCGTCAAAACAGCTACGCCCAGTTCTTGTTAAACTCGCGGCGCTGTGTTTTAAAGATGGTGGCCGGCTTTTTAAACGGCGACATCGCGGTTATCCAAAAGCAAATCAGAGAA
>JAXGWL010000063.1:0-4957 GCA_040773345.1 Lactobacillus sp.
AACTGCATTTCTTGCTGCCAGGCGAGCACAGCCTGCCGCCGCAGGCTGCTTTTCACTACTTTGGCGTGGGCAACTTGTTGCCAGTCGCGGGCTTAACCATTAAAGGAGCGCGTTATCAGCTCCCGCCGCGTGACTATGCCTACCCTAAAATGTGGTCGTCCAACGAGTTTAGCGATCAACAAGCAGTGACAATTTCTTTTAAAAAGGGCCTCGTCGTTTTTTGCTATAGTCGTGATTAAAAATAAGGAATAAACAAAAAAGGCAACACCAACAGGTGTTGCCTTTTTAGCTTGTTTGAAATCAAAAATTAAACACGGGTCACTTTGCCTGATTTCAAGGCACGAGCAGAAACCCATACGCGCTTTGGCTTGCCGTCAACAAGGATGTGCGCCTTCTGAAGGTTTGGCTTCCATGCACGTCTGTGTGAGTTCAAAGCCTTAGAACGCTTGTTGCCAAACACAGTCTTGCGGCCGGTAATCACGTCTTTTGCCATTTTGCTAAACCTCCTTTTTTCTTGAAATACACCATTAAAGAATAGCATAATGGCTTGAAGTGCGCAATAATGGTTTCCGGTAAAATCTTGCCTGAACTAGCCGCTATGCTAAAATGAATGCATAACAATTCGTCTTTTGAGCGAGGAGGATAATCATGGCAGTAAAGATTAAAACTAAATACGGCCTGATCGATATATCAAACAACGTCATTGCCACCGTTGTCGGGGCTAGTGCCACTTCCAACTATGGCATTGTCGGCATGGCTTCCAAAAATGCTTTGCGCGATGGCGTCAGTGAAATGCTCAACCGGGAAAATTACCGCCGCGGGGTGATTGTCAAATCCGAAGGCAATGCCATCAGCGTCGATGTTTACATTATCGTCGGCTACGGCTTGAAGATTTCAGAAGTGAGCCGCAACGTCCAAGAAAGCGTTAAGTACAACCTGCAGCAACAGCTGGGGATCAAGACCGACGCCGTTAACGTCATTGTCAACGGCGTCAGGGTGCTGGATGAGTAAGCCTTGCGAGGAGGAATGAAATTTGGTCGTAACTGAAATTGATAGCGAAAAATTCCGGACAATGGTGCGCGTAGCTGCCCACCGTCTGAGTAAAAATGCGGACTTTGTCAACTCACTGAACGTGTTCCCAGTCCCAGATGGCGACACTGGCACCAACATGAACTTGACGATCCAGAGTGGCTTGCAAGCAGTCAGTGCTAATGATGCTGACAAAGTTGGTTCCTTAACCGAAAGCTTTTTCAAGGGGATGCTGATGGGTGCCCGTGGCAACAGCGGCGTTATTTCTTCCCAGCTGTTCCGCGGTTTTTACAAGTACACCAAGGAGAAAGACGTGCTCACGGCGCAAGACTTGGCGCACGCCTTCCAAAATGGGGTGGCTGCTGCTTACAAGGCAGTCATGAAACCGGTCGAAGGGACGATTTTGACGGTCGCCCGCGTCGGTGCGCAGGGCGGTGAGACGGCTGCACAAAAGACCAACGATGCCATCGTGGTCATGCAAGCAGTCGTAGACAACGCTAAAAAGGCGCTCGACTCAACCCCAGACCTGCTGCCAGTCTTAAAGCAAGTAGGCGTCGTGGACTCCGGTGGCCAAGGCCTGCTCTTCATCTACCAGGGCTTTTTGGAAGCTTTGAAGGGTGAAAAATCCAATGATAACTTTGAACCCGATGCCTCCGAGGTCAACCAGATGATTAATGCCGCCCACCACAAAGCGGTTCAAGATCAGCTGGCAACTTCTGACATCAAAAACGGCTATTGTACTGAGATCATGGTCGATTTGACCGCTGACGTGCCAGACAAGCAAAAATTTGACTTAGGCGAATTCCGGCAGCACTTAGCCCAAATCGGGGACTCACTATTGGCAGTTTCCGACGACGACGTGGTCAAAGTGCACGTCCACACCGAACACCCAGGTGAAGTCTTCAATTACGGCGCACGTTTTGGCCGCTTGGGCAAGATCAAGATCGACAACATGCGGATCCAGCACGAGACGATCGTCGAACACACGCAAGAAGATGAAAAACCGGTGGACTTTGCGGTCATCGCCGTCTGCTCGGGGGCCGGCATCCGCAAGATGTTTGAAAGTTTAGGCGTCAACCGGATTATCTCGGGTGGGCAAACCATGAACCCGTCGACCCAAGACATTATCTCGGCCATCAACAAGTCCGGGGCCAAGAGGGCCTTGATTCTGCCCAACAACGGCAACATTGTCTTAGCCGCTCAACAGGCAGCGCAAGTGGCCAAGATCCCGGTCGGCATTGTGCCAACCAAGACGATTTCCCAAGGGATGACGGCCATGCTGTCCTTTGACCCCGATGCCAGCTTGGACGACAACGTCGACAACATGAGTGCGGAACTCGACACCGTCGTCTCTGGCGAGGTGACTCGCGCCATCCGGGACACGACGATCAATGACGTGGCGATTAAAAAGGATGACTACTTGGGCATCATAGACGGCGACATTGCCCTGGACAACGCTGATTTAGTAGCAGCTACCGTCGCCATGGTGGACAAGATGCTGGACGAAGATTCAGAAATCGTCACCTTGATGTTTGGTCGCGATGCCAATAAGAAGGAAGCTGACAGTGTCGTCAAGCAATTGCAAAAAGAACACGACGACCTGGAGTTTGAAGTACACGACGGCGGGCAGCCCGTTTACTACTTCCTGGTGTCAGTAGAATAATGACAAAACTTTTTGAAGCAGTCAGCCAGCTGAAGGGCGTGGGTCCAAAAACCCAACAGGCTTTGCGTACTTTGGGCATTAATAGTCTCTATGATTTGGTCTACTATTTTCCCTTTCGCTACGACGAACTAAAGACCTTACCACTCGACCAGCTCCAAGGTGGCCAAAAGACCGTCCTGAAAGGTGAAACGGTGACCGAACCCCTGGTTTCCTATTTTGGCTACCACAGAAGCCGGCTGTCTTTTAAATTAAAAATTGACCATGCGATTGTCATGGTCGTTTTTTTTAACCAGCCTTGGTTGAAAAAGAAAATTGTGGTGGGGCACAACCTAGCGGTTTATGGCGTCTTTAACAAAAACCGCTTGTCCTTGAACGGGCAGCGCCTGCTGGCCCAAGCTGGCCAAGACGACTTTTGTCCAGTGTACAGTGTGACGCACTCTTTGAAACAGGCCCGCTTGGTCAAGCTGATCAAACAGGCCTTGCCTGTCTGTTTGCCGCTGTTAGGTGAAACTGTGCCGGCCGCTCTGCGGGCACGTTTTCGGTTAATGCCGGAAAAAGAATTGGTTGAGCAATGCCACTATCCGGATTCGCCCCGGCAGGGACAGTTGGCACGGTGCAGCGCCATTTTTCGCGAATTTTTCATCTTTGAAATGCAGCTGGCACTGCTCGTGGCTGGCCGCACCAAGCGCGGCGGAATTGCGAAAAAGTACGATTTAAGCGCCATTAGGGAACTGACCGCAGCCTTGCCTTTTACCTTGACGGCTGACCAAAGGCGGGCAGTCAACGAGATTTTTGCTGACTTGCACCAACCCCGGCAGATGAACCGCCTGCTGGAAGGGGACGTCGGGAGCGGCAAGACGATTGTTGCCGTTTACGCTTTGTTTGCGGCGGTGACAGCGGGCTGCCAGGCCTGCCTGATGGCGCCCACCGAAATTTTGGCCCAGCAGCACTTTAAAAAGATCAATGAGCTGCTAGCGCCTTTGGGCGTCCGGACCGTTCTTTTGACGGGTGCGACGAAGAACAAGCAAAAAATCGATCAAGATTTAGCAAAGGGGCGGATCAACGTGGTCATCGGCACCCAGGCCTTAATCCAGCCGGCGGTCGTCTTTAAAAAGCTGGGTTTGGTTATTGTCGATGAACAGCACCGCTTTGGCGTCAACCAGCGCCAGGCGCTGCTCAACAAGGGTGACCAGGTCGACTTTTTGGCCATGACGGCAACGCCAATTCCGCGGACCTTGGCCTTAACTGTCTACGGCGAAATGGCGGTGTCGGCTTTGCACCAACTGCCAGCGGGCCGTAAGCCAATTATCTCCAAATGGGTTGGTTCAAATCGACTCCAGGCAGTTTACGCGGCCATTCGCAAGCAAGTAGCCACCGGCGGCCAGGTTTACGCTGTCACGCCTTTAATTGCGTCCTCTGAAAAGATGAGCCTGCAAAACGCCCAAGACCAGTGCGACAAGCTGACCGCGGCCTTTCCAGACCAAAAAGTCGTGCTGCTCACCGGCCAAATGTCAGCTGAGGATAAAAATCAAATTATGGCGGCCTTTGCGGCGGGCAAAATCGACATCTTGGTGGCCACCTCGGTCATCGAGGTCGGAGTCGACGTTGCTGACGCCAGTTTAATGATTATTTTTGACGCCGACCACTTTGGCCTCAGCCAGCTGCACCAGCTGCGCGGTCGGATTGGCCGGGGCCAGCGGCAGAGTTATTGCTTTTTTGTCGCCGATCCCAACACTGCCAATGGCAAAAAGCGGATGCAGATTATTGAAAAAACGACCGCTGGCTTTGCCTTGGCCCAAGCAGACTTAAAGCTGCGGGGGCAGGGCAACCTCTTTGGCAGCGAACAGTCGGGTCTGCCTACTTTCCAGGTGGGCGATATTTTGGCCGACTACAAGGTGCTGCAAGCCGCAGCTGCTAGTGCGCGTGCCTTGGTGCAGGTCAACCCCAACTTACAGGGGGCCGAGTATGCCTTTTTAAAAGACGTGCTAGAATATAAGCAAACTAATTTTAAGAAACAGAATGGGTGAGTGAATGAAGACAATTGCAATCGATGCCATGGGTGGCGAACATGCCCCGCAGGCCATCGTCGAGGCTGTGTTAAAGGTCCAGCCGCAAATGCCAGACACCAAGTTTATTTTTTTTGGTCAAGAAATGTCCCTCCGTCAATTTGGCAAAGCTTTACATATTTACGCGTTAAAAGATCGAGCCTTTAACCTGGACAAGTCAACTGTTGCAATGATTCCACATATGATACCAATAAAAACT
>JAXGWL010000064.1:0-4951 GCA_040773345.1 Lactobacillus sp.
ACCAACGTTGTCGCCGGCTTCACCTAAGTCCAGAGTCTTGTGGAACATTTCCAAACCAGTTACAACTGACTTCAGAACGTCGTCTACCAGACCAACGATTTCAACTTCGTCGCCAACCTTAACAGTACCACGGTCGATACGGCCTGAAGCAACAGTACCACGACCAGTGATAGTGAAGACGTCTTCAACAGGCATCAAGAATGGCTTGTCAGTGTCACGTTCTGGAGTTGGGATGTATTCGTCAACGATTTCCATCAGCTTCAGAATGTTTTCTTGTTCCTTCTCGTCGCCTTGCAGAGCCTTCAGAGCTGAACCACGAACGAATGGAATGTCTTCGCCAGGGTAGTCGTATTCGCTAAGCAGGTCACGTACTTCCATTTCAACCAGGTCGATCAGTTCTGGGTCGTCAACCAGGTCACACTTGTTCAGGAAGACAACGATGTATTCAACACCAACCTGACGAGCCAGCAGGATGTGCTCACGAGTCTGTGGCATAGGACCATCAGTTGCGGCAACAACCAGGATGGCACCATCCATTTGTGCGGCACCGGTGATCATGTTCTTGATGTAGTCGGCGTGGCCAGGAGCATCCATGTGAGCGTAGTGACGGCTTTCAGTCTCGTACTCAACGTGGGCAGTGTTGATGGTAATACCACGTTCCTTTTCTTCTGGCGCAGCATCGATTTGTGCGTAGTCTTCCTTCTTAGCTAAGCCCTTCTTAGCCAAAACAGTGGTGATGGCTGCCGTCAAGGTAGTCTTACCATGGTCAACGTGGCCGATGGTACCAATGTTTACGTGCGGCTTAGTTCTAACATACTTTTCTTTTTCTGCCATTAAAATGACCCTCCTGTAAATTTGCAAGAAGTCCGTCGAGAAAATAACGGATAATTCCCTGTCGCATATTGTACTACTTTCCCGACTAAAAGCATAGCACTAAGCACAGCTTTCAGCCTCGGAAAATTTCCTCTGTAATTCTACCAAATTAGTTTAAAAAGTAAACCTATTTTTGCTTTTAACAGCGTTTAGACAACTGGCGATAAGCCTTGTCTAGCAAGTCTTGGTTGACGCCGCCGTCACGACTAGCAATAAAGTTGTCCAAGTCGTGTGCAAACTGCTCTGGCTCATTAATCCGCTTGGTCAGCTCCGGATAAATGGCAGCGAGGATAAAGTTGGCCTCCCCTAATACTAATGGCAAACGACTTGGGTTGTCATTATATGAGGAAGCAATGCTGCCACAAACCTTACGGTAAACTGGATCATGACTCAGTAACGGCGTCTTGCTTGGGTTGAAACTTGTTTGTTCACCCAAAACCAAAATATTGATCGTTTGGTCAACGCCCATTTTCACGAGGTCTTCGGTCAAGGCACTATGTACTACAAAGTCACAGCTGGGATCGATTAGGCAGCTTTGGGCAAAGCGAACGAAGTTGTCTTCACTCAGTTGATAAAGCTTTTGGTAGTCACTACTTTTAACGGCTTTTAGTTGCTTAAAGGCGCCCATGATCTTTTCTTGCTCTTCTTCTGGCACCGGTTCAACTTTAACTTTAAGCTTGTGACCCACCAGCTTTTCCAGCTGCAAGAATTCGATTCTAAAGTGAATGGCTGCCAAGACCTCTAGGTACTTGGCAAAAACCTTTTGATCACTAAAAAGATCTTTTTCTTCCTTGATTAAAGCATAAGCCTCTTGCTTATGGCCCAATTTTAGGTCAACGTCGACCAACTGCAGGACGGTTGCCTGATCGTAGCCACTGCGCAAAGCCTCACTGAGGTATTGTGCGCTTTGTGCTAACTTGCCTTTAGCTTGCGCTTGTTTAGCGAGTTCCAATAAATTCTTTTGACTTTGGTTTGCCATTATTTGCTGCCTTTCTTTGCACCTTGTTTAACGGCCTCTTTAGCGGCTGCCTGTTTTTTCTTGCTGCCCCGGTGACGGTTTTGGTTAACTTCCATAATCACCGGCATGACCACTGGTCGACTGCCCGTCTTTTTGTAGAGCAGCTTTTCCAAATCGTGCCGGACATCGCTTTTCAGTTCTGACCAATCGAACTTCTTATGAGCAAAGTTGTTCTTGATTGATTTTTTAACGCTCTCAACTGCCTCTTGCAGCAATTCCCTATTCTGTTTGATGTAAACAAAGCCGCGTGTCGTGACTTCCGGTTCGGCGATAATTTTCTTTTTCTTGCGGTCAATAGTCACCACTGCAATAAAGACGCCATCGTCGGAAAGAACCTCCCGGTCGCGCAAAACGATGTTGCCGACATCACCGACGCCCGAGCCATCAATCATCGTTGCGTTGCCTGGTACTGGGTCAGTCAAGTGAAAGGCACCCTTTTCATATAGGTAGCAATCACCATTTTTACCCAACAGAACATGTTCCTTGTCCATGCCCGCAGCCAACGCCAGCTGTTTGTGAATATCCATCTGGTGGTATTCGCCTAACACCGGGAACAAGTACTTCGGCCGCAGCGTAGTGATCAAAAGTTGGAGGTCCTTGCCTGTCGCATGACCACTGATGTGCTTTTGTTGCCCCAACTGGATGACGCTGCCACCAGCCCGATAAATCATGTCACTGGTTTGGGCACCCATAGTTTCCACAGAATGTGATGGGGTTGTCGCAATAAAGACTAGGTCACCTTTTTGGATTTTAATCGTCTGGTGCCGGTTAGTCGCCATGCGCTGCAGCGATTGCAGAGGCTCGCCCATGCGCCCGGTCTCTAAGATCAACGTCTGCTCTGGGGCCAGTTCCTTTAGGTCTTTTTCATAAGCCAAAAGTCCCTTCGGCACTTTGAGGTAACCCAGTTTCATGACTGTCTTGACAATCCGGTTGACGTCGCGCCCTGTTAAAATTACCTTACGGCCTGCTTTGTGTGCTGCGTTGAAGATTTCTTGCATGCGCGTGATATTGGATACCTTGGCGGCAACAATGATCCGTCTCGTTTGATTGATAAAGACATCCTTAATATAGTCTTCGATATCACGTTCTGAGGCATTGGCAAAAGCCGATTCATCATTAATTGAATCACTAAGGAGTGCTAAGACACCTTTTTGACCAATTTCGGCCAGCCGTACCATGTCGGTCTGGTAGCCCTTGCGCGCAGACGGATCGAGTTTAAAGTGGCCGGTATAGACAATTTCGCCGGCACTCGTAGCAACATCGATACCTAAACTGTTAGGCAGGGAATGCGTCGTACTGAAAAACGAGATCGCTGCATGCTTAAAGTGCAACACAGTCTGAGCATCAACTTCATGGAATAACTTATTGTTGACCCGTTTATTTTCGCGCTGTATAAAAATTTTAGCCAAAGCAATCGTCAATTTTGAACCATAAATTGGAAAACGCTGCTCACGCAAGATAAATGGCAAAGCCCCCACTGCATCAGCGTGGCCGTGCGTCAGAAAAATACCCTTGATCCGGTCACCGTATTCTTTAAAAAAGTCTAAATCGGGAATCACGACATCGATTCCTAATAATGAAGAATCAGGGTACATCAAGCCCGCATCTAAGACAAAAATTTCGTCATTCACCTGCACGGCGAACATATTCTTGCCGCCCTCGCGTGAACCGCCGAGCAGCATGATTTTGATTTTATCGGCCATAGCCAGCAAAACTTCTTTCTATAGTTAATGTTAGTAATTTTATTTTTTGACTCTAAATATCTTGTTTTAAGTCCCACTTAAAAAGGGAAAATCGCTAAAAAGCGTTAGGGATCTATCCGTCTCACAAATACGTTAGGTCGAAGTTGCAAGGAAAGCTGTATTTATTATAACTTAAGGGCAAAAAAAAGAGAACCACCCTGTGGGCGGTTCTCTAAGTGTGTGAGTATTTAGCAAGATTAAATAAATATTACCGACGAAGACCTAATCTCTTGATCAAGTCACGGTAACGGTTAACGTCCTTGTTCTTCAAGTAGCGCAACAAGTTACGACGGTGGCCGATCTTCTTCAGCAAGCCAACATAAGAATGATGGTCTTGCTTGTTTGCCTTCAAGTGGGTATTCAGATTGTTGATGTCTTCGGTTAAGACAGCAATTTGGACTTCTGCAGAACCGGTGTCGCCTTCGTGGCGAGCGTATTCCTTAATAATTTGGTCTTTCTTTTCCTTTGAAATAGCCATTTTTTCACCTTTCATTTAAAAATTGCCATTGACAACGTTAACCGCTGGTGGAGCATGAAAACAGCGCCAATGGTTCACGACTTGAATATTTTACTTAATCACCTACCAAAAAGCAAATCTATTTGCTCTTGCACTAGCAGCGGAGTTTAATTATACTTAGTTAGTATCGTTTAGTGCAATGGAGGTGAATTTTCATGCCACAAATCAAATCAGCTATCAAGCGTGTTTCTACTTCTGCAGCGCGCAGAGATAAGAACGCTACTGAAATGAGCAAGTTACGAACTGCAGTTAAGAAGTTCAAGACTGCGCAAGCTGCTGGTGCCGACAACGCCTCCGAATTGCACAAGGAAGCTGTTAGAGCTTTGGACAAAGCCGCTTCTAAGGGCTTGATCCACAAGAACAAGGCCAGCCGTGACAAGAGCCGTCTGGCTAAGCTTGCCAAGTAAGCATTTTGCTTAGATCTTTTTGTAAATAAACTAAAAAAGCAGACCTGCTAGCAGGCCTGCTTTTTTATTGTCTTAAAAGAAAGTTCTGCAAGAACAATGCGCTGGTGTAGCGCCCTGTCTTGTAGCCATAGTCGAGCTCAATGGCCTCCAGCAGCATCTGCTTTAACTGCGAAAGCGCCGACCGGTTGCGCAGAGCCAGCTTCACCCGGTAAGGATGGATGCCCAGGTCCTGGGTGATCTGTTCGGGACTGCGCCCGCGCTGGGCCAAGGTCTTGACGGTGACCAGCAGCTCCAGCTGGCTGGCAAAAACGGCCAGCAGCCCGACCGGGCTTTGCCCCTGCCGCAGCTGGTCGTCCAGCCGGTGCAAGGCGGCCTGGTAGTTGTGGTGCAGGTC
>JAXGWL010000065.1:0-4907 GCA_040773345.1 Lactobacillus sp.
AAAAACACGCAGGATGCGCCGGTAGTTGTTGACGGTCTTGACCGACATGGCTTCATGCACGACTGCCAAAATAATCTGTCGTTGCCGTGTCTGGCGCCCATAGTCGCCCTTCGGATCTGACTTGCGCATGCGCGCATAGTCTAAGGCCTGCTTGCCATTTAAGTGCATGTGGCCCTTGTGAAAACGCGTGTGGTATTTAAAGCCAAAGGGAACGTTGACACCAACGCCGCCAACAGCATCGACCAGACTTTCCAAGGCTTTCATATTAACTTCCATGTAGTAATTGACCGGAACATTTAAAAGCGCCTGCGTCGTGATAACTGCGCCCCGACTGCCACCAAATTCATAGCTGGCGTTGACCCGGCTCATATAGTACTTATTGCCCTTGTCACCCAAGACATCCGTCAACAGATCACGCGGGATCGAGGTCAAGGTCGCTTTCTTTTTTTGCGGGTTAGCGGTAGCTAAGATCATCGTATCGGAATTGCCGCGGTCGTGGCGATTTTCAATCCCCTGGTCAACGCCTAAAATCAAGATCGAAACAGGACGTTTTTGCTGAATCAAAGTCGCCGATTGAGCAATGCCACTTTGCCGATAGGTTTGTTCTGCCGCATGCTGCACTGAAAAATAGACATGCGCACTAGCAGCGACGACTAGACAAACAGCAACCGTTAAAATCAGCCCTAACAGACGCAAGGCACGGCTGCCGCGCGTTAAGTTTTTAGCATCACCTAAAAAATTACTATTGCGCCGCAATTGATGCTCTGTTTGCTTTGGCACTGCTCTTACGCCCTCCTTCGCCAAAATGCTATATAATAAGAATACTTTGCGAACTTGTATTAAACAAGTCAAATATCTACTCACCACAGAAAGGGGTTTTAGCGATGAGTCTGCCGAAAAGAAATGAAGTGCCTCAGGCTGCAACCTGGGATTTAACAAGGATTTACCCGACAAAAAATGATTGGCGACAGGCCTTGCAGGAAAATAGCCAAGCAATCAGCAAGCTGCCCGCCCTGCAGCAAAATTTAACAAAAGATGGCCCTGCTTTTTACCAAACCATTAAAAGCGTGTTGGCCGCCCGCCGCATGATGGAAAAAGTGTATGTCTACGCCAGTTTAATGAGCGATGCGGATACTGGCAATCAAGAAAACCTGGCCCTGGTGGCTCAAGCGCAGCAAAACGCCAATGACTTTGAGACGGCAGCCGCCTTCTTGGAACCAGCGATCCTCGCTTTAAGTGACGAACAATTAGCACAGTTTAAAAAAGAAGAACCGCGGTTAGCCTGCTATGAGCATTTCTTACAGGCTATTCGGGCAAAAAAAGAGCACACGTTGCCTGTCAAAGAGGAAGAACTTTTAGCTTCGGCTAATGGTGCTTTACAAGCTAGTGAGAATACCTTCAATGTGCTGACTAACTCAGACCTGTCCTACCCATACGTCGAGGATGAAAATGGCGAAATGGTACAGCTGTCCGAAGGCCTCTACAACGTTTTAATTCAGTCAAAAAAGCGTACGGTTCGTGCGGGCGCCTTTCATGCTCTCTACCAGACTATCCGGCAATTTGAAAATAGCTTGGCTGCGACCTTGTCAGGGACTGTCAAAGCACACAACTTTACGGCCAAGGCCCACCATTATCCAAGCGCTAGAACGCAGGCTTTAGCCCAAAATCTGGTGCCAGGTAAGGTTTATGACACCTTGCTGCAAGAGGTCAACAAGCACCTCGACTTGTTGCACCGCTACGTGGCATTGCGTAAGCGCGTTTTGGGCATCAAGGAACTCAAGATGTACGACATTTACGTCCCCCTCGTCGACCAGGACAAGGAAGTCTACACTCTTGACCGGGCAAAACAAGAAGCCAAAAAAGCACTGTCCTGCTTAGGAGCGGACTATTTAAAACACGTCGACTACATTTTCAACAACCGCGTTATCGACCCAGTCGAATCTAAAGGCAAAGTGACGGGTGCTTATTCAGGAGGCAGCTACGACACTGACCCTTATGAATTGCTCAACTGGGAAAACGACCTGGACTCACTCTTCACCTTAGTTCACGAAACGGGCCACTCAGTGCACAGCATGTACAGTCATGAAGCCCAACCCTATGTCTATGGTGAATATCCCATCTTCCTGGCTGAAATTGCTTCAACCACCAATGAAAATATCCTGTTAAACTACTTGCTTGACCATACACGGGACAAACAAAAACGGGCTTTCCTGCTCAACTACTTCCTGGATTCGGCCAAGGGCACCTTGTACCGCCAAACACAATTCGCAGAATTCGAGCAGTTTATCCATGAGCAAGACCAGCAAGGGCAGCCATTGACCGCCAACCGGCTCAACGACTTTTATGCCCAACTCAATGAAAAATACTACGGATCAGCCATTGAAACAGGTTCAGAAATTGCTATGGAATGGGCCAGGATCCCGCACTTTTATTACGATTTCTATGTTTACCAGTATGCGACCGGTTTTGCCGCAGCAACCATGCTGTCTGACAAAATCCTGCACGGGTCTGACCAAGACCGGGCTGCTTACCTAGGCTTCCTCAAAGCTGGCTGCAGCAGCGACCCAGTATCAATCATGAAAAAAGCCGGCGTCGCAATGGACGAACCGGCTTACCTTGAAAAGACCTTTAAAATTTTTGAACAACGCTTAAACGAGTTGGAAGACCTCTTATAATTTATTTTTAGACAGTAAAAAAGCATCCCCTGCGGGATGCTTTTTTATTCGAAAATAATTCAAGCTTAAATTGCCTTAGTCAGGGCAGCTGCAAGCAGACCACCAACAAGTGGACCTACCATTGGTACCCAAGCGTAGTCCCAACGAGCTGAAGTCTTGTTAGGAACAGGCAAGATGGTGTAGGCCAAACGTGGACCCCAGTCACGGGCTGGGTTCATGGCGAATCCAGTAGTACCACCAAGGGCAACACCAACTACAAAGATTAAGAAGCCGACAAGCAGTGGAGTTAAGCCATCCGCAATCTTAGCACCCATGTGCAGCAGCACAAAGGCAAGAGAGAAAGTGGCAATAACTTCTGATAGGAAGTTCCAGAACGGGCTACTGATAGCTGGCAAAGTTGCGAAGATACCTACAGTGTTACCTTCTTCCAAGGTCTTAGTGGCCTTGAAGTGTGGCCAGTAGTGAAGAATCACAATAATAGCACCTACGAATGCGCCTAAGAATTGGCCGCACAGGTAAGGAACAACGTTCTTCCAAGGGAACAAACCACAAATTGCGTATGGAACAGTCAAAGCTGGGTTCAAGTGGCCTAATGAACCTAAGGCACCACCTACGTAAGCACCGAAGGCAACGGCCATACCCCAGGAAAGGCAGACCATAAACCAGTTAGCACCGTGACCATTAGTCTTTTGCAAATTTACTTCGGCACCAGTACCAGCACCAAAGATGATCATAACTGCGCTGCCGAAGAATTCTCCTACAAATCCATTCATCATTTCTACAAAACCTCCATCTATAATGGCTTGATTATTTCTTCAGTTATTATTATAAATGAAAGCGCTTTAAAATGAAACCCCTTTCTTAGGTTATTCACTTTTTTGCTAAATGGGCCAGATAAACCGCTAGGTATGCGGCTACCTCGATGATTGAAATGAAGAATGTTACGGGCCAGTTTGTTATATAACCCAAATACAGGCCCAGCCAAACACCGGCCAAGGCTAAAACGACCGACCAAACCAGCATGCTCGGCACGGTCCGGCCCAGGTACTGCGCGGTCGAGGCCGGCAGCGTCAGCAGGATAAAGACCAGCATGGAGCCGACGACCTGCGAGCCGATGGAAACTGACATCGCCAGCAAGATCAAAAAGACTGCGCTGACGAAGTTGAAGTTGATGTGGTGCGCAGTCGCCCCGATGTGGTCAAAGGAGTCAAAGACCAGCGGACGCGCGATCAAAGCCGCGATCACCAAGACGACGACTGACAGCACGGCCAAGTTGACGACGCCCTGCCGGTCCACGCCGATGATACTGCCAAAAAGGATGCTGGTCGCATAGCGGCTGTTGGAGCCCGAAATCGCCAAAAACAGGACGCCGAGCCCAATAAACAGGGCCGAGATCGCACTGATCGACGACTCCTTCTGGTCGGTTTTCAGCGACAACTCGCCGACGCCCAAGGCGCCGAGCAGGGTGAACAGCAGCATCCCCCACAACGGCTGGATGCCCATGAACACGGCAAAGGCCGCGCCGGCAAAGCCGATTTCACTCAAGGTGTGGGCTAAAAAGCTGAAGGAGCGGGCGACAACAAAGACGCCAACGATCCCGCAGGTAATCGCAATCAAAGTACTTGCGTAAAAAGCGTAGCGCATAAAAGCATAACTAAACATCAGCTGCCCACCTCCTCGTGTAAATCAGCAATCGGGCCTGCCTGCAGTTTTTGATTCTTCAACAGCAGGTAGTTGCGCATATATTTTTTGGCCAAAGGAATGTCGTGCGTGACAAACAGCACGGTCATCTTGTGTTTTTCATTGAAGTGAGTGATCAGCTGCATCAATTCTTCCTTGGCAACGGGGTCCAGACTGGCGGTCGCCTCGTCCAAGATAATCAGATCCGGCTGGTCGAGCAGCGCTTGGGCCAGGTAGGCGCGCTGTTTTTGGCCGCCCGAAGCTTCGCCCATGCGCGTGTTTTGGATTTCCAAAAGGTTGGTCTCGCGCAAAACGTTGTGGACGTGTTTTTTCACAGCAGCGTTTTTAAACAGCGGCGTGTTCAGCTCCACAAAGGCCTTAATGCTCAGCGGGTAGTCGGGGTCAATGTTTCTAAACTGCGGCACGTAGCCCAATCTAATGTTTTTAGCAAAAGCAATGTCACCGGCACTAGGCGCCAAGGTGCCCAGCAAAATCCGCGTCATCGTCGTCTTACCGGTCCCGTTGGCCCCCAGCAGGGCTGTCATTGAGCCT
>JAXGWL010000066.1:0-4902 GCA_040773345.1 Lactobacillus sp.
ATCTTGAATCTAGCAGTGTCCAGTGAAGTACCAGTACCGATAACTCTGTTCTTTGGGAAGCCTGACAACTTTTGAGTCAAGGTAGTCAGAATGTCAACTGGGTTTGCTGAAACAACAAAGATGCCTTTGAAGCCTGAGTCAACAACTGGGCCCACGATGCTCTTCAGGATTTGAACGTTCTTGCCAACCAGGTCCAGACGGGTCATACCTGGCTTACGAGCCATACCAGCAGTGATAACTACGATATCAGCATCCTTGGCATCTGAGTATTTGCCTGGGTGGATGTCAACTGGGTGGTAGAAGTTAGTAACGTCTTCCAAGTCAAGTGAGTCACCAACTGGCAGCTTTTCAGCAACATCAGCGATCACTAATTCTTTAACGTCAACGTTTTGCAGCAAGTCGTTTGCAAAGGTTGAACCTACACGACCGTCACCAACTAATAAAATTTTTCCTTTAGACATAGAATAATTCTCCCTTCAAAGAAAAATCTTTGTTCTTTATTACACAAATCATTATACACCATTTCCCAAAAAAGAAAGGCCGATTAACACTTTTTTTAAAACAGTGCTAACAAAAAAGTGCCCCCTTTTGGGGGCACTTTTAAAAGCTAATTAGTGCTTGCTTGCGCCAGTGCTTGCGTCAGCTTCTGGTTCTTCTTTTTCGGATTCCAGAATGTTTGGCTCAAATTCAGCACCGTCAGCTTCCAGTTGAGCAGCCATTTGGATAGCAGCTTGCCGACCGTTGACAACAGTTTCAGCAACAGAGTTACCACCAATTCTGTTGTTGCCGTGCAGACCACCAGCAACTTCACCGGCAGCGTACAGACCCTTGATAATGTTACCGTTTTCGTCAATGACTTGGGCCTTAGTGTTAACGTGAACGCCACCCATCGTGTAGTGAACAGCTGGAGCAATGTGAATTGCGTAGTATGGGCCTTCGATGCCACGTTGCATACCAGTAGTTCTGCCGAAGTCTTCGTCCTTGCCGGCTTTAACTTCTTCGTTCCACTTAGCAACAGTAGCTTCCAAGTTCTTAGCGCCTTCTGGGTTAGCGTCACCAATCAAGTCAGCAACGTTGTCAGCCTTCTTAACGAAACCAAGAGTTTCGTAGAAGTCTAATGACTTAGCGTGGTCTCTCGTGCCTTGGCCAAAGATCAGGTATGCTGAGTGTTCTGGCAAAGCGCTGATAGCTTTAGAAACGATCTTACGAGTAGTCAGTTCGTTAACAAAACGCTTACCATTGAAGTTGCACAGGATAGCACCTTCACCACGAACAGCTTCACCGATCAAGTATGGGTGATCGCCATCTTGCCAAACAGTTGGGTGAACTTGGATCAAGTCCATTTGAGTCAGTTGTGCACCAACTTCAGTGGCCAATTTAATACCTTCACCAGTTGAACCAGGGCCGTTGGTAGTTTCGTAGTTAACCAGGTCTGGACGGTACTTGCTAATCATCTTCTTGTTGTGGCCAAAACCACCAGAAGCCAGCAGAACAGCCTTAGCCTTAACGTCTCTTGGGCCGCCTTCAGTACCAACAGTGGCACCAGTTACGTTGCCGTCTTTGTCAGTCAAGATCTTCTTAACATCACAGTTGTTGAAGACATCAATGCTGTCATCGTACTTAGCAGCGATTTCTTCCAAGTGGTTAACCAGGTAGCCACCAACAGCTGACATGTCACCTGGACGGTGAGCTCTAGGCTTGCTCATACCACCAGTGATCGTCAAGTCGCTCAAGTCGATGCCGTGGTCAGCTAACCAATCGATAGCCAATGGAGTGTGGTTGACAAAGAAACGCAGCATTTCGCGGTCGTTCATGTAGCCGCCACCCTTTAAGGTTTCCTTGTAAAAGTCATCAGTGCTGTCAATTACGCCGTGCTTCAATTGAACGTGACTTTCAGCAGCGTTCATACCCGAGGAAGCCTTCTTAGTGTTACCACCAAGTTCGTCTTGTTTTTCAAAGACTGCAACGTGCAGGCCTAATTCAGCGGCTTGAATAGCAGCAGTTAAACCAGCACCACCAGCACCAACGATAATTGCGTCGTAGCTGTCTTTTAATTCAACAAACCATTTTGGATTTAAAATAGCCATAATTCCTTCTCCTTATACTATCTGATTAATCGTGCGGATTAGTCTTATCGACGTTGGTCATGGCCAGCATGTCCATCCACTCGTCGTATTGCTCAGCAGTAACCTTGCCACTCTTCAAAGCAGCTTCGCGCAAAGTTGAGCCAGCCTTGTCAGCAGCTTGAGCAATCTTAGCAGCTGCATGGTAACCAATGTGTGGTGACAATGCAGTGACAGTCATCAGTGAATTTTCAAGCAGGTCATCCATGCGGTCAGCGTTGACAGTCAGACCATGGATCATCTTGTCAGCAAAGCCCTTCATGGTCCCAGCCATCAAGTCGGCTGAATCCAAGAATGCAGCGATCATAACCGGCTTAAAGACGTTCATTTCAAAGTTACCTTGGGAAGCAGCCATCGTGATTGTAGTGTCGTTACCAAAGACACGAACGGCAGCCATCGTAACAGCTTCAGCCTGGGTTGGGTTAACCTTGCCTGGCATGATTGAAGAACCTGGCTCGTTGGCAGGAATATTCAATTCGCCATAACCAGCACGTGGGCCGGAAGCCAAGAAACGAATATCTTGTGCAATCTTAAACATATCTGCTGCCAGACTCTTGATAGCGCCGTGAACGACGTCAATGCCTGAGTGGTGAGCTAAGCCGAAGAACTTGTTGGTGTGAACATCAAATTCATGACCATAAACTTTGGACAGTTTAGCTGCAATCCGTTCTGGCATGCCTTCAGCGGCGTTCAAGCCAGTACCGACAGCAGTACCACCAATCGCCAATTCATACAGAGTTGGCTTTAATTGCTTAATGTAATCTAAATCATGTTCCAGAGCTGAAACATAGCCGGATACTTCTTGACCAAAGGTCAAAGGAGTAGCGTCTTGTAAGTGAGTCCGCCCAACTTTAACAGTTCTCCAGTACTTCTCCTGCTTAACTTTCAATTCGTCAATCAGGTGTTGAATTTGTGGCTCTAACTTGTCTAAAGCTTCGACAGCCACAATGTTCATAGCAGTTGGAAAAGTATCGTTGGATGATTGACCACGGTTGACGTCATCGTTTGGCAAAATAGTCAAATCTGGATGCAGCTTCATGGCCTTGTTAGCAACAACTTCGTTAGTGTTCATGTTGGTCTGAGTACCAGAACCAGTTTGGTAAACATGAAGTGGGAAGTCCTTGCGCAGCTCAACATCGTCTAAAGCAAGCAATTGGTCAACAGCCTCAATAATAGCTTGACCCTTGTCTTTAGGCTCGTCGCCAACTTCAACGTTGGATTGAGCAGCAGCCTTCTTAATCTGCAACAGAGCACGAATGATTGCCATTGGCATCAGTTCGCCGGTTGGGAAGTTATTTCTACTTCTTTCAGTCTGCGGACCCCAAAGAGCTTCTTTAGGAATCTTGACTGGGCCGATAGTATCACTTTCGACACGATATTCCGTCATTAGATTACCTCCAATTTAGGTAGTTATGTTTAAAAACTTCACAAGTACATTCTAGCTAATTTTCTTAAATTTAGAAAGCACTTTCACTCATTTTTTTAGGCGGAAGTATTGGCCTGAAAACTGGTCTATACACCCATTGCAGCTTTTAATCATTTTATTGAAAATAAATTTCACTTTTCAGCCGATTTTTGAAAATATATGATATGTTTCACAATTATCTGACCCGCAGATTAATGGTAAAATATAAGTATAAATTTGATAGGAGGAATCCTGATGAACAACGAAAATGTCTTTTTTAACCCAGGGGATGCCATCTCATCGAGCCACGATTTTAAAGAGGCAAGACGCAGCGCTCAAATTTATAAACAGCAAGAAGGCACTGAAAAGCAGCTGGTAATTGCTAAAAACAGCAAAAACGGCATTTACGCAATCTACTACGCAGACGACGCTAAGCCGAAAGGCACTGGTGCCCCGCACGAATTAAAAGATAAACTTTAAAATAAAAAAGCTCTGGCATTGCCAGAGCTTTTTTTATGAGACGCTGACGTCGGAAGCCAGAACCCACTGCCGGTCGGTGCCCAGGCGGTAGCATTTTTGCCCGTTGATTTCTTTTTCTGCAAAGATCTGCCAGCGGGTACCTTGGGCCAGTTGCTGGCTGGCAAAAGCGCCCTCCCCTGTCAGCAGCTTGGTGGTCGCAACGATGACTTCTGCGACGCCGGTCTTTTTAGTTTCGAGGCGGACATCCCCGGCGGCCAGCCATTGGTCAGGACCGACCAAGTAGTAGACTTGCCCGTCTCTAACCAGGCGCGCAGATACCAGCCAGTGGGTGCCGGCACTCAGGCTGCCTGCAGGCTCTCCTTTTTTATTGCAAAGGGGAGCTTTTTTGCTGGTGACTAAGGCGATCGCATGCAGTTTTTCTACTTGCGGCGTCACAAGCACGGACGTGTTGATCTTGATTTCGGTTTGTCTGATTTCTTCATTATTATCTTTTGCTTCATCAGGTTTATCTATTTCTTCGTCTTCTTGATCAGTGTCGGTCTTGCCCTCCTCTCCTTTTTCTGAGTCTTTATTTACATCTTCTGTATCCTCTTCTTTTTCAACGTCTTGTTTTTCGTCAGGATTAGCAGGCTTTGCCTGTTCTTCCTGCACCTGTTTTTGCGCATCTGCTAATTCTTGAACAGACTGCTCATAGTCTTTGACTGCCAGCAGCATTTCCTTGTGCGCCCCCTGCAAGTCCTCATTGGCAGCAAGAAACTCTTTGACCGCTGAATCTTGCTGGGCCATTTTGCCAGCCAGCTCGGCAAAGGCTACTTCTTCATCTGCAAGCTTGGCGCTTGCGGCAGCCTGCTTATCTTGCTGGCTTGTTAAAGCTGCTTGTTTAGCAGCTATTTC
>JAXGWL010000067.1:0-4814 GCA_040773345.1 Lactobacillus sp.
CGGTGGCGCGGTCTTTATGAACGCCGGTGCCTACGGCGGCGAAACCAAGGATTGCTTTGAACAAGCCACTGTTTTGACGCGAGCTGGCCAGCTCAAGACTTACAACCACGAGCAAATGAACTTTTCTTACCGTCATTCTGTTGTCCAAGAAACTGGCGGCATTGTTTTGCAGGCTTCCTTTAAATTAAAGCAGGGCGTGCGAACCGTCATCTTGGACCAGATGAATTATTTAAACGCGCTGCGCCGTTACAAGCAGCCACTTGATTATCCATCCTGTGGGTCCGTGTTTAAGCGGCCCAAGGGGCACTTCGTCGGGCCGATGATTATTGCTGCTGGCTTGCAAGGCAGCCACGTTGGTGGCGCGCAAAATTCTAACAAGCACGCTGGCTTTATCATTAATACCGGTGGTGCGACTGCCACCGATTACTTAGGCGAGATTCACAAGATCCAAAAAGGGGTCAAGGCCAAGTTCCATCTTGACCTGCACACTGAAGTCAGAATTATCGGCGAAGAGGCTTAGCTAACTACGAGCTGCAAGCACTTGCTTGCAGCTTTTTTTAAAAGGAAAAAAGCAATGAATGTGATCGAGTTAAAGGGCATTACGAAGCGTTACGATGATGGTTTTACTGCCCTGGCAAATATCAATCTGCAACTCGAAGCTGGCAAGTTCTATTCACTATTAGGACCGTCTGGCTCGGGCAAAACTACGATTTTAAGGATTATCGCAGGCTTTGTGCAGCCAACTGCTGGCCAGATTTTATACAAGGGCAGGGACATCACGAAGCTGTCAGCGGCCCAGCGTCCTGTCAACACTGTCTTTCAGAATTACGCACTTTTTCCGCACATGAACGTTTTTGAAAATATTGCCTTTGGCCTGCGCCTGAAAAAAATACCGAACAAGGTAGTGAGAAAGAAGGTGGCGGGGATGCTGAAGCTGGTCGAATTAGAGGGCTTTGAAAAAAGGATGCCTAAAGAGCTATCGGGTGGTCAACAGCAACGAGTGGCAATTGCTCGCGCCCTTGTCAACGAACCCCAGGTCCTGCTTTTAGACGAAAGCCTCTCGGCCTTAGACAAACGTCTGCGTAAAACGATGCAGTTTGAATTGCGCCACATTCAAAAAGAGCTGGGCATTACTTTTATCTTCGTGACTCACGACCAGGAAGAGGCCCTGTCTGTCAGCGACGAAATTTTTGTCATTAACCAGGGTCATATCCAGCAGTCAGGGTCGCCCGTGGCCATTTACGACGAACCGGTCAACGGTTTTGTGGCGCGTTTTATTGGTGATTCCAACATTATGACCGGTCATATGGTCAAGGACTTTGAGGTTGAATTTGCCAACCGCCGCTTTGCCTGTGTCGATGCCGGTATTCCAGCACAGGAGAGCGTGCAGGTTGTGTTGCGGCCTGAGGACCTCGTAATCGTACCACCCGAAAAGGGCAAGATTACAGTGAAAGTGGTTAGCGAATTGTTTTTAGGTGACCACTTTGAAATTAAGGCCGTCGACGATGGTGACAACGATTGGTTGATCCAGGCCAATAAAAAGGTCGTGCCTGGGCAAGTTTACGGTTTGACTTTTGCGCCAGATGACATTCACGTCATGCGTTTTGGCGAATCTGAAGCAGACTTTGACGAGCGGCTGGGTCAATACGAAGAGGACCGCCCATGAAAAAACAAAAGGTCTTGTTTGTCGTGCCTTATGTGCTCTGGCTATTTTTATTTGTGCTCGCTCCCTTGTTTTTAATTGTTTATGAGGCATTTACCAACCAGGCGGGGCATTTTAGTTTCAGCAATCTGTTGACTGTGGCAGGCAACGGTATTTTTTTAAAGATGATGCTTAATTCTTTTAGCTACGCCTTGGTGATTACCCTAGTGACGGGGCTAATTTCTTACCCGTTAGCTTATATTGTCAGTCGGTTGAAAAATCAGCAATTGTGGCTTTTGTTAATTATCTTGCCGACTTGGATCAATCTGTTACTGAAAACCTACGCGTTTATCGGTATTTTTAGTTCACACGGCCTCATCGATAACTTCCTGCATCTTTTTGGGATCGGCCCAGTACAATTTTTATTTACCGACTTTTCTTTCATTGTTGTCGCTTCGTATATTGAAATTCCCTTCATGGTGTTGCCAATTTATGACTCCATTAAAGGGATCGACCCAGCATTATTAGAAGCAGCAGCAGATTTAGGTGCTAGCCGCAAGCAAACGTTTACCCGTGTGATCTGGCCGCTGTCTTTGCCTGGCGTCAAGGCTGGGGTGCAAGCTGTCTTTATCCCTTCTTTATCTTTATTTATGATTACCAGGCTGATCGGCGGCAATAAGGTCATTACCCTGGGGACGGCCATCGAAGAGTACTTTTTAACTACGATGAATTGGCATTTAGGATCCATGATTGGCGTGATTTTGATCTTGCTGATGGTGTTGACGCTGCTTTTAACTAACTCAAAGGAAAACTAAAATGCGCAAATTTTTCAGTCGTTTGTACTTAGCTGTAGCACTTTTAATCTTATACCTGCCTATTCTTTTCTTGATTTATTATTCTTTTTCTAGTGGCAATAACATGAACTCCTTTGCTGGTTTTAGTTTGGTTCACTACCGTGAGCTTTTTGCTGATAAAAACCTGCTGGCGATTTTTTTACAAACTATTGGGTTAGCACTAATTTCGGGTCTGCTGGCCACTATGGTTGGCACTGGTGGGGCGCTAGGCGTTTACTGGCTGAAAAGCAAAAAGCTGAAAAATGCCACTTTAGTCTTAAACAACATCCTGCTCGTGTCCCCTGACGTCATCATTGGTGCGAGCTTTTTGGTCTTGTTTACCGCGCTGGGCATCTCTTTGAGCTTTGTGTCAGTCCTGCTCAGCCACGTCGCTTTTTCAATCCCGATCGTCCTGTTAATGGTGCTGCCTCGCTTGCAGCAGCTGGACCCGACATTGATTGACGCAGCGCAAGACTTGGGGGCTAGTCCAAGCCAAGTTTTAGGCAAAGTTGTCCTGCCGGAAATGGTGCCAGGTATTTTGACTGGCTTGTTTATGGCGCTGACTTATTCTTTGGATGACTTTGCTGTGACCTTTTTTGTCACTGGTAACGTCTTTACGACCTTGTCAGTTGAGATCTATTCGCGGGCGCGGCAGGGCATTAGCTTGGAAATCAACGCCTTGAGCACCCTGATGGTCTTAGTCGTTTTACTATTTGCGGCCGGTTACTATGCGATTAGTCAAAAAAGTGGTACTGCTTTTGGCGAAAATAAGGGGAATTTGCTATGAAGAAATTCATTACTGCCGCTGTTGCACTGCTTTTGGCCGGCCTAGCTTGTTTTGGGGGTGCGCGACTTTTGCAAAAACCGCCAAC
The DNA here is from genome assembly GCA_040773345.1 of Lactobacillus sp. Taxonomy (GTDB): domain Bacteria; phylum Bacillota; class Bacilli; order Lactobacillales; family Lactobacillaceae; genus Lactobacillus. The sequence continues at coordinate 3,348 of JAXGWL010000067.1, forward strand.
GCCCGGCAGCAAGACCTTGGTCATCTACAACTGGGGTGATTACGTGGCGCCCAGTCTGCTTAAAAAATTTGAGCGCGAGACGGGCTACCAGGTTAGCTACCAAACTTTTGACTCGAACGAGGCGATGTTGACCAAAATCAGGCAAGGGGGCACGCATTTTGACCTGGCCGTTCCATCTGACTATACGATTGCTAAAATGCGCCAGGAGCACTTGCTCAAGCGACTAGACCAGAAAAAATTGCCTAATTTGCATTACGTGGGCAAAGAATTTTTAAATAAATCTTTTGATCCCCATAACAATTACTCGGTACCTTATTTCTGGGGGACCTTAGGAATTGTCTATAATGATCGTTTTGTCAAAAAAAGCCAAGTCGAGCACTGGAATGACTTGTGGAATCCGCGGCTGCGCGATTCAGTCATGCTTGTGGACTCAGCCCGCGATATCTTGGGCTTTGCCTTCATCTCGCAAGGTCAATCGCTCAACACTGTGAACCCCGTACAGCTACGCGTGGCGACTGCCAAACTCAACGAGCTGCAGCCTAACGTCAAGGCAATTGTGGCGGACGAGATTAAGATGTACATGGAGCAGGGCGATGCTAAAGTAGCGGTCACTTGGTCAGGGGAAGCTCAGCAGATGATTGCCGTTAATCACCATCTGCATTATCTAGTTCCGGCCGAAGGCTCTAATTTATGGTTTGACAACTTAGTTATTCCCAAGGGTGCACGTAATAAAAAGGCGGCCTACGCTTTTATCAATTTCATGTTGCGACCGGAGAATGCGGCCGTGAACGCGGCTTATGTGGGCTATTCAACGCCCGTGCCTGCCGCCCAGCGCCTTTTGCAAAAAGAGGGCCGTTTGGACCGTCAGTTCTACCCCAACTCAGCCCAGCTGGCGCGGCTACAGGTCTTTAAAAACTTGTCATCGGCTCAGTTGCAGGAATACAACGACCTCTTTTTGAATTTCAAAATGAACACCCGCTAAAAGATGATTTTTTGTATAATGAAAGCGGTGGAAAAATCATGAATACAAGCTTTCAGCATATCTTTTCTTATACAAATTTGATGGGGTTGCTTGATATTCTGATCGTGTGGTACATCATTTACCACCTGATCTTGCTGATCAAGGGCACCAAGGCGGTCCAACTAGCTAAAGGGATCGCCATTATCGTGGTCATTCGCTTGGCTGCTGGCTTTTTACACTTATATACTTTGACGTTCTTAGTCGATCAGGTCCTGTCTTGGTCGGTGATTGGCGTGATTGTCATTTTCCAGCCAGAGATTAGGCGGGGCTTGGAGAAGCTGGGCCGTTCGCCCTTTTTGGGTACGGCCGGACCGAAAAGCGCACAGGCCAGTTCAGAAAAATTTGTGCAGGAGCTCGATAAGGCCATTCAGTATATGTCTAAAAGACGCATTGGGGCGCTGATCACCATTCAGCGCAATACCGGTTTGGAAGATTATATGGAAACC
>JAXGWL010000068.1:0-4770 GCA_040773345.1 Lactobacillus sp.
TTATAGCGTGAGTGAGGTTTAAGTTATGCCGAGTCTGGAAAAAATTACTAGCTTTGTTAAAAAACAGCTGCAGGGTGAAACGACGGGTCACGACTTCTACCACGGCCAGCGGGTCGCGCACCTGGCCTTAAAAATGTATTTAGCGGATCACCCGCAGGCTAAGCGTACAAGCCGTGTAGCTTTAATTATTCAGGCTGGCGGGCTGCTCCACGACATCATTGACGAAAAGATCTGCCCCGATCCGCAAAAAGTAATTAGTCAGATCAAAGTCCTTTTAGCTGCGGCGGGTTTTGAAAAATTAGAAATAGCAGACATCCTGTTTTCGATCCAGCACTTGTCTTTTGCCAAAAATATCGAACACCACTACCAGCTGCCAATGACCGGTCAGTACATCCAGGACGCTGACCGCCTGGAAGCCTTAGGGGCCATCGGCATCGCGCGGGCCTTCACCTACGGCGGGCGCCACGGCAATTTGATCTATGATCCTGAACTGCAGCCCGTCAAATTGGTCAGTCATGACCAGTACCGCCAGCACAAGGAAACCACCATCAACCACTTTTACGAGAAGCTGTTTCACTTAAAGGACTTGATGAATACGACCGCTGGTCAAAGAGAAGCAAGCCGACGGACCCAGTATATGCAGGACTTTGTGGCCGAATTTATGACGGAATGGCGGGTTTAATCCGCTCGTTTTTCTTTTATTTTTTTAATAAACAAAATGACAATTAATTTAACTTTGTCTATTAATGCCGCTAGAGTGCGATTCTAGCGGCATTAATTTTTTATGAGAAAGTCCTTGCATGTTGACCGCGGTCAGCATATAATAATTTGCAAATGAAAAATTTAATGTAATTTTCATGAAAAGGCGGTAATATCAATGAGACTTAAAAAGTTCTTAGCTGCCGGCGTCGTTTCGCTGGCTGCCATCAGTTTGGCGGCTTGCTCCAATAACGGCTCAAGCAGCAACAACAAAAAGACAATTTCCTGGATGGACAGTGCCGAGATTCCTTCAATGGATATCTCCAAGGCCACTGACGCCACTTCCTTCACCCAATTAAACAACGTTGAAGAAGGGCTGTACCGTCTGGGCAACCACGCTAAGGCGCAACCTGCTTTGGCCAAGAAGACCACTGTTTCTAAGGACGGCAAGGCTTATACCTTTACTCTGCGTCCTTCTAAGTGGTCAGACGGCAAGCAATTGACCGCCAAGGACTTCGTTTACTCCTGGCGCAGAACCATCAACCCGAAGACCAACTCACAATACGCTTACCTGTTTGAAGGCATTCAAAACGCTGACGCCATTCAAGACAACAAAAAGCCAGTCAGCTCACTTGGGGTTAAAGCCCAAGGCAAGTACAAGCTGGTTGTAAAGCTTGACAGAAGAATCCCTTACTTCAAGCTGTTAATGGCCTTCCCATTGTTCTTCCCACAGCAAAAGGCGATGGTCGACAAGGCCGGTTCTAAGTACGGCACCGCTTCGAAATACGTTGCCTACAATGGCCCATTCGTTCAAAAGGGTTGGACTGGTTCAAACCTGAGCTGGAAGCTGCAAAAGAACCCGAACTACTGGGACAAGAAGGCCGTTAAGCTGGACACCATCAACTACAGTGTTCAAAAGACACCTTCAACTGCTTACAACTTGTACCAGTCAAAGAAGTTGGACGCCACTGTTTTGGACTCACAAGAAACCAAGAACTTGGCTAACCACAGCGGTTTCACTTTGAGAGACACGGCTTCGACCTTCTACCTTGAATACAACCAGGCTAAGAACAAATACCTGAAGAACGCTAACTTGCGGAAGGCTATCGCCTTAGCAATCAACAGAAAGCAATTGAGTACTTCCGTTGGTGGCAGAAACAAGCCAGCACACTCCTTTACTGCAGTTAACTTGACCCAAGTCAACGGCAAGGACTACGTCGATGCAGTCAAGGACCCATACGCAAAATACGACCCTAAGGAAGCTAAGACTTACTGGAAGAAAGCTCAACAAGAATTAGGCACCAAGAACATCAGCCTGAGTATCCTGTCAGACGATACCGATGCTGGTCAAAAGACCACTGAGTTCCTGCAAAGTCAACTGGAAAGCAACTTGCCAGGCCTGAAGATCTCTGTTCAAAACGTGCCATTTAAGACTCGTTTGAGCCGGTCAGCCAAGGGTGACTTCCAAATAGTTGGCTCCGGTTGGAGTGCCGACTTCGCCGACCCAATCTCCTTCCTGGACTTGCTGACTACTGGCAACACGCAAAACGATGGTAAGTGGAGCAACACCCAATACGACCAACTGATCGACAAGTCAAAGAATGAAGCTAACTCAACCAAGCGCTTTAGCGAAATGAGCCAAGCTGAAAACATCTTGATGGACGACCAAGGCGTCAGCCCACTGTACCACCAGACCCAAGCATGGCTGGTTAACCCGAATGTTAAGGGCGTTGTTTACAACGGTGCCGGTGCTGCTTACAGCTTCAAGACTGCCTACGTTAAATAATTAATCTCTAATGATTAGCTTAAAAATCGGGCGGCGCCCGATTTTTGAGCTTAGGGGTAAAAAACAAGAAGGATATTATCTTATGGCCAGATATTTATTAAAAAGAATTTTCTACATGATTCTGACCTTGTTTATCGTTGCCACGGCCACTTTCTTCTTGATGAAGCTAATGCCGGGGTCGCCTTACACTAACGAGGCCAAGATGACCCACGCGCAAATCCAAATTATGAACGAACAGTACGGCTTGAACAAGCCGCTTTGGCAGCAATACCTGATTTACTTAGGCGGGATGCTCCACGGTGATTTGGGCGTATCGTTCCAGTACTCCAACCAACCCGTGTCCACTTTAATTGGCTCACGGCTGGGCGCCTCAATGCAGCTCGGGCTGCAAGCCATGATCTTTGGCGTGTTCTTTGGGATCATCATCGGTGCCATTGCCGCTATCAAGCAGGGCACTTGGGTTGATACCACGGCTACCGTTATTTCCATTATCGGTAAGTCCGTGCCAAACTTCATTTTGGCTGTTCTGCTGCAGTACTACATCGGTTTAAAACTAGGTTGGTTCCCAATCGCCGGCTGGGGCTCATTCTCCCAGACCATCATGCCGACCATCGCCTTAGGCGTTGGCCCCTTGGCTGAAACGGCCCGGTTTATCAGAACCAGCATGGTCGACACCTTGACGTCTGACTACATCGAATTGGCTAAAGCCAAAGGCTTGAGTCGGACGCAAGTCGTCAGAAAACACGCCTTGCGTAACTCACTAATTCCAATAGTTACCTTGCTGGGGCCTTACACAGTGTCCTTGATGACCGGTTCCATGGTTATTGAGAACATCTTCAATGTCCCAGGTATTGGTGAACAATTCGTAAAATCCATTTTGACCAACGACTACCCAACCATCATGGGGACCACGATGGTCTTCTCAGCAGGCTTGGTCGTAGTTTTACTGATCACTGACATTATCTACGGCTTGATTGACCCACGGATTAGATTGCAAGGGGGCGACGCTTAGTCATGGCGCAAGAAGAAGCACAAAACGCACAAGCAAATCAGCAGCAAGTGCAAAGCCTCTCACAAGATGCTTTTGAAAGCTTGCCAAAAGACGAGGCGCAAAGCGCTGAAAATATTGCTGGACCTTCCCTTTCCTACATGCAAAATGTGTGGATCCGGTTCAAGCAAAGAACTTCCGCCGTCGTTTCTGCGATCATCATTATCTTGATGGTTGTGGTTGCGTTTGGCTCAACTCCTTTTATCAACAACTCAACGCTGGTTAAATCCCAACCACGTTACGCCAACTTGCCAGCCAAAGTGCCAGGCTTAGACAACGTGAACGGTTTAAACGGTAAAATTAAGCAAAACGGCGTTTGGGTCGACCAATACGCTAAAAACAACATTCCTAAGGACAAGTACTTCTTGGCGGGTACCGACTACTTAGGCCGGTCCTTAGGTCAAAGAATTATCTATGGTACGAAAATCTCGCTGATTGTTGCCCTAGTGGCCGCGTTCTTTGACCTCACGATCGGGGTCATCTACGGGGTCATCTCCGGCTGGCGTGGAGGGACGACCGACAACGTCATGCAGCGGATAATCGAGATTATTTCCTCGATTCCTAACTTGGTTATCGTTGTTTTAATGCTGGTTATCTTAAAGCCAGGTTTAACTTCAATCATCCTGGCCATTGCCATTTCGTCCTGGACGACGATGGCCCGGCAGATCAGAGCCGAGACGCTGTCCTTAAAGAACCAGGAATACGTCTTGGCTGCCGAGTCCTTGGGTGAATCTTCCGTCAAAATTGCTTGGAAGCACCTGATTCCAAACCTGTCCAGTATCATTATTATTCAGACGATGTACACCATTCCATCGGCTATCTTCTTTGAAGCCTTCCTGAGCTTCATCGGGATTGGTATTTCTGCCCCAGAAACCTCTTTAGGTGTTCTGTTAAACGAAGGTCAAAAGAACTTCCAATTCCTGCCATACCAAATGTGGTACCCGGCAATTGTCCTTTGCGTTTTGATGATTGCTTTCAACCTGTTAGGCGATGGTCTGCGTGACGCGTTTGACCCGAAGAGCCAACGTTAGGAGGGAACACTAAATGGCTAAAAGAATTTTAGACGTTGAAAATTTAAAGATTGACTTTCACACTTACGCTGGTGAAGTCAAAGCCATCCGCAATGTGTCCTTCCACTTAGACGAAGGTGAAACTTTAGCGATCGTGGGCGAGTCCGGTTCTGGCAAGTCAGTTACGACTAGAAGCATCATCGGTTTGCTGGCCAACAACGCGCAAA
>JAXGWL010000069.1:0-4636 GCA_040773345.1 Lactobacillus sp.
CGGGCGATAAGTTGCCGGCTCTGCGACCACAGGATTATTCTAGTCATGAAAAAAGCGATCTGCTGCTAGGCGGCCTTGGTTTTGTCACCATTCCAGCGGGCGTGACAGTGCGCAGCTACACGCCGGGCGGCATCGGGCAAGGCATTCGCCGCGCATTGATTTAGGAGGTTTTGCTGAAGATGAAGTGTGCAACTAAAGAAGTCGTTAAACCCCAGCTGGCCCCAGTCAAAGACAATAAGGGCAAGGAAATTGGCGTCATGGGCGGCACCTTTAACCCCGTCCACATCGCTCACTTGGTGGCAGCCGAACAGGCCATGACCAAACTGCGCCTGGATGAGGTCTGGTTCATCCCGGACAACATCCCGCCACACAAAAAGCTGGCTAAAAACGTTACCGCCAAACAGCGCGTGGCCATGCTGGACCTGGCGACCCAGGACAACCCCCGTTTTCACGTCAAGCTCTTGGAGTTGGAACGTGGGGGTGTGTCTTACACTATCGACACGATGCGCTATTTGACCCAGCGTGCGCCCCAAAATCAGTACTACCTGATTATGGGCAGCGACCAGGTCAACTCTTTTGCGACCTGGCGGAATGCCGATGAGTTGGCACGGCTGGCTACTTTGGTCGGCATTCGCCGGCCGGGCTACCCGCAAAACCCGCAGTACCCGATGATCTGGGTCGACGCACCCGACATGCGGCTGTCGTCAACCGCAATTCGCCAGTACGTGGCTACCGGGACGTCCATCCGCTATCTGGTGCCAGAAGCGGTGCGGCAGTACATCCTGAAAGAAGGCCTTTACCGTGGCTGATTTTTCCTTAAAAAAGACTTATTCGCCGCTCAGTTCTGCTGAGCTGATTGCCAAGGAGAGAGACCGGATGGATGCGGCGCGTTTTGAGCACTGCATCGGCGTGAGCCAGACAGCGGCCAAGTTAGCCCAACTCAATGGTTACGACGTCGACAAGGCAGCCTTGGCTGGCTTCATCCACGACTATGCCAAGCGCATTCCGGTAGCGGACTACCAGCAGGTAATTAAAAACGAGGGCTTTGATCCCGACCTGCTCAACTGGAACCGCACCATCTGGCACGGAATTGTGGGCACTTACTTCATCAAAAAAGAATTGCAGATCAAAGACCCAGAGATCCTGCAGGCTATTTGGAAGCACACGACCGGGGCGGAGCAGATGACCACCTTGGATAAGATCGTCTTTGTGGCCGACTACATTGAGCCCGGTCGCCATTTCCCAGGTGTGGATGAAGCACGTCAGGTTGCTTATGCCGACTTAGATGCCGGCGTGGGCTATGAATTGGCCCACACTTTGGCCTTTTTAATTGCCAAAAGAGCCAAGATTTATCCTAAGACTTTGGCCGCTTACAATGCCTGGGCCACTAAAAAATAAAGGAGCTTAAATTTGGAAGCAGAAAAAATTTTAAACGCTGCTTTGGCAGCAATTTCACAGCGCCATGGCGAAGACACCGAAGCCTACGACATGCGCGGCGTCAGCATTCTGGCCGACTACTACGTGGTGACTTCAGCCAGTTCCAACAGCCAGCTGCACGCACTCGCCAATGCCATCGTGGCCGCCATGCATGATTTAAACTACACTGGCTACCGCATCGAAGGCACCCGGTCTTCGAACTGGCTGCTGGTCGACTTAGGTGACGTTATCGTCAACGTCTTTACCGAGGAGGCACGGGCCTTTTACGGCTTGGAAAAGCTGTGGAGCCAGGGCAAACCCCTAGAAGTGCAGGACTAAGATGACAACTGTCGGCATCATTGCAGAATACAACCCTTTTCACTCCGGCCATGAGTTTTTATTGAACCAGGCCCGGCTAGTAGCGCGGGGTGATCCCATCATCGTCCTCATGAGCGGCAACTACGTGCAGCGCGGGGCGATGGCGATTATGTCCAAATGGGCGCGGGCCCAGGCCGCCATGCGGTCCGGCGCCGATTTAGTCTTTGAGTTTCCCTTCGCCAACTGCGTCCAGCCTGCGGATCGTTTCGCCGCCGCTGGCGTCAAAATCCTAGCCGGCTTAGGCGCCCAGGCCCTGTTTTTTGGCACCGAAAATGCCAACCTGAATTTCAACTCGATTGCCCAAAAGATCGTAGCCATTCCCAAGCAGAGCCTGAACTTTAAGGACTACACCCAGACTTATTCCACCCAGTACAACCAGGTGCTAGCGCGCGCGCTGGGCTACGAGGTCAACCAGCCCAACGAGATTTTAGGCATCGCTTACGCGGTGGACAATGTCAAAAACAAGCTTGGCCTCCGCTTGCACCCAGTCCAGCGTGTCGGCAGTGACCATAATGCGCTGGTAGCTCGAACCAATGCAGTGGCTTCGGCCAGCGCGATTCGGCGGCAATTGCAGACCGAGCCTGCTTGGGGCAAGCTGCGGGCTTGGCTGCCTAAGGCAGAGTGGCTGGCCTTAAAACAGCAAGGCCACTATCCTAGCTGGACTGAGCTTTTCCCGCTGTTAAAGTATCGCTTGGAAAGTGCACGGCTGCCAGAACTCCACGCCATCTACCAGATGAGCGAGGGCCTGGACTATAAGTTCAAGGCCGAAATTCACGAGGCCCAAACCTTTAGCGAGTTTTTGCAGCGGGTGAAGTCGAAGCGCTATACTTATTCGCGTCTGAGGCGGCTTAGCCTGTATGCCCTGCTAAATGTGACGACGCAAGAGATGCAGGCGGCAGAGGACCAGCCGCAGGTCGAGCTGCTAGGCTTTAGCCCGCGCGGCCGTGCGCATTTGAAAGTTTTACGTAAAAAGGGCACGGTGCCCATTGTTTCCAAGGTTGACAAGCAGACGGCCAAGGCACCCAGCCTGGCCCTCCAGGTGCGGGTCGACCGCCTGTTTGAACAGATAAACGGTCAGGACCAAAACTTTGGCCGCCGACCATACGAGGTAGAATAATGCTGATTTACGATTTTGCACAGCTGCGCGCCAAAAAAGACGCCCCGACTAAAATTGACCGGGATGTGGCAGTTACGGCCACCTTTTTAAAGAGAAGCCAGGGTCTCTTGTTGTCAGCCGAGTACGTCCACGTGTCCGGCTACTTTTTTAATGATGGCGACTACGTCACAGGCCACTTTCAAGTCCAAGCCGACGTAGTGGCGCCTTCTACGCGCTCTTTGCAGCCGGTCAAGCTCCACCAGTCTTTTTCCTTTACCGAAAGCTATACCGATGAAAAAAAGACGGCGGCTGAATTAGCCGAAGAACCGGAACTGATGCCAATTGCTGACGGTCAGATCAACTTGCAGGAGGCCGTCGAAGACAACCTGCTGTTAAGTCTGCCCAGCCAAATTTTGACCCCGGCAGAACAGGCCGGCAGCAGCTTTCCGAAAGGGCAGGGCTGGCAGGTCGTCAGTCAAGAGCGGGCCCAAGCGGACAAGCAAAATAAGGTCAACCCAGCCTTTGCCAAGCTGAAATCTTTGCTTACTGATTCCCAACAAAAGAAAGATTAATTTTTAATTAACTTTTCTGCGCTAAGCGGGTAAAATCAATTAGAAGCAAAGAGAGGGACCTGTATAGGTATGAGTAAAATCCTGATTATCGAAGATGAAAAGAACCTGGCGCGTTTTGTCGAACTAGAGCTGCAGCACGAAAAATACCAAACTGCCGTTGAATTCAACGGGCGCAAAGGGCTCGACCGCGCTTTAAACGAAGACTTTGACGCCATCCTGCTGGACCTGATGCTGCCAGAGCTGAGCGGACTGGAAATTGCCCGCCGGGTGCGGCAGGTCAAGACGACCCCAATTATCATCATGACTGCCCGCGATTCTGTCATCGACCGGGTCTCTGGCTTAGACCACGGTGCCGACGACTACATTGTTAAACCGTTTGCGATCGAAGAACTGCTGGCCCGCCTGCGGGCGGTGCTGCGCCGGGTGCGGCTGGAAGAAGACAACCAGCCGAGCCGGCTGAGCAAGCAAAAGGTCGTTAAATTCGATGACCTGAAGATTGAAACGGCCAACCGGATTGTGACCCGGGGCGATAAGTCGGTGGACTTGACCAACCGGGAGTACAACCTGCTCATGACTTTAATCGAAAACAAAAACAACGTCGTGAACCGCGAGCAATTATTGAACAAAATTTGGGGGCCAAACTCGAAGATTGAGACCAATGTCGTAGAAGTCTATGTTCGCTATCTGCGTAACAAGATCGATGTGCCCGGGCAGCCTTCGCACATTAAGACTGTGCGGGGCACCGGCTATATGATGAGGTCTAAAAAATAGTGGCAAAAAAGAAAGAAAAAGAGGCTAAGCACGTCTCAATCACTGTCAAATGGGTAGCAGCGATTGTAGCCGTCATCTTAGGCTCTTTTGTTGTTTTTTCTATCATAATCTATTCAAATATTGAAAAGGAATTTTTAAGTCAACAAGAGCAGACCACCCAAGGGATGTTGACGACGCTGACCCGGCGGTTGACGCCTTTGCAGCGCAGCTTTAACGTGGGCAACGTCGTGCCGAGCTTGTCACCCAACACCGAACGCATTCTGCAAAGTGAAAGTGGTCAGCTGCCTGACCAGGATTCCCACGATGTCTTGCACGACGACGTGCTGGCGCTGCTCTCCAACCCTGATATTGCGGTCGCCATTTTTAGTCCCGATGGGGAAATTGCTTTTTCAGACAGCAGCAA
>JAXGWL010000070.1:0-4573 GCA_040773345.1 Lactobacillus sp.
CAGCCGAGCTTATCGATTGTGTGCAGCCCGTTATATGACATTGGCGCAGTGGCAATGCGCATGTTGACGAAATTGATGGGCGATGAGGAATTGACGCATCGCAACGTCATTTTGCCTTACAAGTTCTACAACAACGAAACGACTTTAGGCGATTAAACAGCAACAAAAAAACGTCCTCCCACAAGAGAGGGCGTTTTTTTGTTGGTCATAAATTCAGCTCATAGGCAAAGCGCCGCGGCTCGATAGGATCATCGACTTTGATGATGCCACGTTTTTGAAAATCATGGCTGCCTGCCAGCTGCTGCACGATCTGATTTTGAAAGCCGGTGTCGATGCGGAAGTTGTGGATGCCTTGGGCATAAAAGATGGCGATCGCTTGGTTGATTAATTGGTCGGACAGGTGAGCGCCACGAAAATGAGCACCCACGGCCATGCGGTGAAGCACTGCATAAGGCGCTTGGTCGTTGTGCCAGGCGCCAGCAATTTTGGCGTAATGGGGATCTGGTCCCAGAGGGATGGCCGCGTAACCCGCCACTTGCTGGTCGCAGAGCAAGACCCAACCTTGTTGGTGCGCGATGTCTTGGGCAATCGTGCCTTGATCAGGATAGCCGCTTTGCCACTGCGTGGACCCGTTTTTCTTTAAAAAAGCCTTGGCCTGCGCAATGATCGTCATAATCGCCTTAAGATCAGACTTTTGGGCCTGCCGTAAATAAACGAGCATTATTGACCAGCCTCCCCAGCACCGGCTGTGTCGCCGCCGGTGGCTGCTTGGGCGCCCGTATCGCCAGCACTGGTCGCACCGGTTTGGTCAGTCGTTGCGCCTGCATTGTTAGCAGCACCGGTCCCTGCACCGGCTGCGCCGGCAGTAGTTGCTGCCTGGTCGTTGGCCCCGATATTTCTCTCATTGTTGCCGCTGGCCGTTTGCGAGCTGTTGGCGCGGCCGCTGCGTCCGTAGTATTCCTCAAAGGCTGAATCACCGTTGGCCAAGACAAACAGCTTGGCAATGTTGCGTTTCTTGGAAATGGTTTTGCCGGTGTAAGTCAATGGCTGTCCGTAACGGTTTTGTTCACCTTGCAAGTAGTCGTAGTAAAGCCGGTAGTCGGCTGTCGAAGCGCCAATTGCAAAGCGTGCGCGGGCCGCTGGTGCTTGCCGCAGGCTTAAGTCGGTGACGCGTTTGCCCCGCAGGCGAATACTGTCGCCGTCGAAGCTGACCGTGCCAGGGCGGGTTCCTGTCTTAGCCAGGACCTGGTTTTCTTGCACACTAGCAGGCCGCGGCAGCTTCTTATGCAGTTTGAAGACGCCTGGCTCTGCTTGGTACATTTCGTTGACCATCGTCGACCACAAGCCTAAGTTCGCGTCGGAAGAATTCTGGTCCAGGTCGTAGTTGTGGCCGTAGAAGTTGTCGTAGCCAATCCAACTGGAGATGGTGACGCCAGGGGTTGAGCCGTTAAACCAGATGTCGCGGTAGTCGTTGCTCGTCCCAGTTTTGCCGATGATATTCTTGCGGCTGACTTGCAGGGTGCCGTTCAAAGCTGAACCAGTACCCTTTGTAACCACCTTGTGGAGCATGTGGCGCATGACGTAGGCCGTGCCCTTCGAAAAGACGCGGGTCGAATGCTGCTTGTGCTGGTAGATGACCTTGCCTGACGGCGCCGTGATCTTGCTGATGTAGTAAGGGTCGGCCCGGCGGCCTTCGTTGTAGAAGGTTGAAAAGGCAGAAGCATTGTCAGCAACGGTAAAGCCGTAGTCGGTCCCGCCTAAGGCCAAACCCAGTTTGCCGTATTCGCTGCTGGACAAGCGCAAGCCTAGCTTGCTCATGTAAGGCCGCACCGGCACTTTGTTCTTTTTCAGGTAATTGTACAGGTTGACGGCCGGCAAGTTGTAGGACATCTGCAAGGCCTCCTGGACCGAGATAAAGCGGTTTTCCACCGTTTGGTTGTAGTCGGTCGGGATGTAGCGCCCAAAGTGAGTTGGAAAGTCGGCTAAGCGCGTGCTGCTGCCGATGACTTTTTGTTCGACTGCTGGTCCGTAGATGAGGTAAGGCTTGATGGATGACCCAGGTGAGCGGTAAGTGTCAAAGGCGTGGTTGATCTGGGAATCTTTAAAGTCGACGCCACCAGTGAAGGCCAAAATCTTGCCCGTCTGGTTGTCGATCATGACCGAGCCGTTTTCAACGTGTTCGGTGACGTTCATCATCCGGTTCTTGCTGGCGTCGAAGTCACGACTGGTACGATCTTGCCCCAGGTTGGTCTCGGCCAAAGACCGCTGCATGATCCGGTAGAGACGCTTGTTGATCGTCGTCTCAACCCGGTAGCCTTTTTGGTGCAGCAGCTGGTCAGCATTAGTCAGGTAGCGCTGGTAGCTTTGGTCGTCTTTTTTGACGTCGCTGACCTTTAAGCCATCTTGCCTGATCAGGTAGTTGGCCATGAGGCACTCGGTCTTGTTGTTGACCAAGTTGTACAGATAGTTGTTGGTCTGCTTTTTTTGCTTGACCTTTTTGGCTGGCAAAAGGTCTTGGCGTAAGTCATAATGGCGCGCTTTGTCATACTGCTTTTTAGTGATGTCGCCGTTTCTGTACATGCGGAACAAGACGACATTTTTACGCGCGATGCCCCAGGACAGGGCTTTTTTAACGTGGCCGTGCAAAGTGTAAGGCGTATAAGTCGACGGGCTTTGCGGCAGGCCTGCGATAAAGGCAACCTCCGGCAGGGTCAAGTCGTTGACGTCCTTGCCAAAAATGCCGTGCGCAGCAGTCTTAAGCCCAGTGATATTTTCACCAGCGTTATTTTTGCCGTAAGGCGCGGCATTCAAATAAGACAGCAGGATTTCGTCTTTAGTAAAGTAGCGTTCAATTTTTCTGGCGTAGCACATTTCGATGACTTTCCGCCGCCAGGTGGTTTGGTTGGTCAAAAAACGCATCTTGACCAGCTGCTGGGTCAAAGTTGATCCTCCAGTTTGAACGCCGACGCCAGTTACTTCTGACAGCACTGCCCGCAGGAGTGATTTTGGCAAAACGCCCTTGTGCTGGTAAAAGTTTTCGTCTTCCGTGGCAATCACAGCTTGCTTGACCAGGGGACTCAAATCGCTTTGGCTAGCAGGCTGAATCGTGTTTTCTGCTTTGACCTTGGCAATGCGCTGGCCGTCAGCATAGTAAAAACTGCTGGAAGTAGCGTTATTGTGCAGCTCGCGTTGCAGTTCCGCGACGCTGGGGATCGGCTCTTTGCGGACGATGCCCAGGGCGTAGCCCCCGGCAAAGCCCATTACCAAAAAACTGACGAATAAAAGAACCAGGATCAAGTAGTAAAAGATGCGCTTAATCGTAAAATATGCGGTTCCCAAATAGAACTGTTTCTGCTGCCTGCCGGCTTGCCGTTCTAATTCAGTGAGGCTTGGCCCGGCCTGCAGAAATGCTTTAAATTTATCAACTAATTTTTTCACTAGAAAGTTCCTTTGTTGGCCATCAAGTTTTTTTCTTAAAAACCAATTATACCAAATCTGACCGTCGGCTAGCAGCCTGTCCCGTCAAGATCTGCTGGGTAATTTGCAGCAGGTGCTGGTAAGTAAGCTTTTGGGAAGGCAGCTGTGGGTTGTAAAGCAGCAGGCGGATATTAGTTTGACGGTCGCGTTGCGGCAATTGCTTGTAGTACCAAAAACCGACTTCGTTAGGGGCAAAAGGCGCTAGCAGGACATTCCGACTTGGCAGCCAACCGGCCTTGGTCAAAAACCACATGTTCTGGGTGGAGCCATTAAAGCCCCAGACGGCATAGCCCTGGTCCATTTTGACTTGGCTGGTGGCCGCCTTTTTAAAGCTCGGTTCCCGCCAGCCGCGGGCCGTTGCGCCGGGCTTCAGCATGATGGTCTTGTGCCAGTAAGGGAAGACTTGCCCGGCTTGCAGGTAGAAGCTTACATAGGCTGCTGGCAAGTAGTGGTTGGCAGCTACCTGGTAGTATTCCCGGCCGGCCGCTGTGACCGCTTGGTCGACGTGGACCTGCTGGCCGGCTTTCACTTGGGTCTTCGTGGCTACGAGCAAGTATGGGTTTTCGACCAGTTTGGTAGGATAACGGCACAAGTAGTAGCCGTCTTGGTCGATACGGTACTCGCGTGAGCCTTCTTTAGCTAGCTTGTAACGGTAGCCCAGGGCCGGGTAGTTGGTCACGACGCCGTCGACGTTGTTGTTGATCAGCCAGTTCCACAGGTGTGGCGATTCGTTCATCTCGGCCCAGACAAAGACCTTTTTACCCATGGCGTGTAGATCATGGATCAAGTTGGGGTCTTTTTGAATCAAGTCAGCAGAAATGTTAACGGCATTGACGTAGGACAAGACCTCAAAATTGATGCGCTTCAAAGAGCCGATGATAAAGATCCGCGGCACATTAGGCAGCAGCTCGCTCATCGTTTTCAGGCTGGCTACTGAAAATGAGTGGATCATGACGCGGCTTTGCATGTTGTGGCGCTTGATGCATGCCGCCAAGAGCGTTTCCATGTTTTTAGGGCTGTTGTGCTTGGTTTTCTTGGTTTCGATCACGAACTTGGTGTTGGGTTTGTCCTTATAATAGGAAAAGAGCTGATCCAG
>JAXGWL010000071.1:0-4541 GCA_040773345.1 Lactobacillus sp.
ACCCGGCTGGCCAGCGGCGTGTTATTATTTTCATCAGCTATTTCAAAAAGAGATTCGTTTTTCATTTTTTATCAGGCTAAAAGTTAAAAATTCTTTTAAATTTACATGCTATTTTAAGGACAGGTGGCAGAATGCGTAAACTATTGAAAACGGTAGCCTTCCTAGCCTTGGCGGCGGCGCTGGCTTGGGTGGGTGTCCAATACTACCAGCAAAAACAGGCCCAGGCAAACTTTTACTCCCGGCCGCCTGTCAAGGTGGCTGCAGACGGCACCAGCACCAGTCCGGCTGCCCACAGCAAGGCCGCCTATAAAAAGCTGCTGGCCAAGACCTACCCGGCGATCTACGACGACGCCTTTAAGACCCCGGCTTTGACCAAGGTCGGCCAAAACGTGGTCATCCCCGGGCTGCTGGCCACCAAAAGCTATGACTTGACGACCGGCAAGCTGGCGACCAGCCGCGACATGACGCCGCAGGGCTTGACCGTCGCCGGGCCGTACTTGCTGATCTCGGCTTACGACGGCGCCCACAAGCAGACGTCCGTCGTCTACTGCTTGGACAAAAAAACCGGCCGCTACCTTAAAACAATCCGCGTCGCCGGCCGGCCGCACTTAGGCGGTCTGGCCTACGACCCCAATTTTAAAAATATCTGGCTGACCGGTGAAAACGGCGACGGCTCGGTCCTCATGTCCTTTTCTTTAAAGCAGCTGGAAAAGTACAAGACTAAGTCAAACCAGCCTATCAGCTACAACAATTATATCAGTTTGCCCACTATCGAACGGGCCTCAGCCGTTACCTATTTTGACCGCCAGCTGTTTGTCGGCTATTTTAATAAGTATGAAAAGGGCAAAGTAGCCAGCTATCCGATCGACGGTCATGGCTCGATTGCCTCAGACACGATTAAAGCAGCTGGTAACCAGGCTTCCTGGTCTGACGGCGCCGGCAGCACTTCAATGGACCGGCAGATTCAAGGGATTGCTTTTAACCAGAATTTGATTTTTTTAAGCCAATCCTACGGCAGTGGTTCGTCGAAGCTCTATATTTTCCCAGTATCGGCCTTAAATAGCTTAGATGAAAAGAACGCCCAAAATGTCATTGAACTGCCGCCTTACCTCGAACAGATCTATCTCTGCCACGGGCAGTTGCTGATGCTGTTTGAAGGTGGCGCGCGGCAATATCAAAGAAACGATAAAATGGTCATGGATCGTGTCTTGTCAGTGAATGTCAATGCCCTCTTGGGCAACTAGGAGTACTATGAAGTCATTGAAGAAAAAAGTTGTCTTATGCGTCCAGCTGTCAGGCTGGCTGTGCCTAATTCCTGCCCTGTTCTTACTCAGGCTATACAGTGCCTCGCACAGCTTTTTTTACCTTATTTTTTTGGCAGTTGTCGTGTTTTTTGCTGCCTACCTGCTGGCTACTTCAACGCAAGAAAGCTGGCTGTCACCGGCCAAGCTGCAGACGATGTGCATTTTGACTATTATCTTTGTCGCCCTGCTTCCTTCGCTTCCGCTTTTTGTAGCTTACCGGATTGTTAAAAAAGATCAGGCTAGCGGCAATTAAACAAAGCGTATCAATTGGTTAAGCAATGCGGTATCATTTTAAGGGGAATTTGGGGTGACGAACATGGATAAAAGTAAAGAGCAAACTAGTAAAGCACGGTGGAAGTCGATCGGGCTTTTTGTTTTAAAGACCCTGTTTTACTTCTGTGTGCTTTTAGCATTAGTCTACTTGTATGAATACAGGGGCGTCGGCAGCGCTCACTTTATTTACAACGAATTCTAGACGGGAGAAAATACATGATTAATGACGTAATCAAGCAAATTGATGCCATTGCTGCAAAAGATCCTGAGCGTATTGCCTATGATTATTTAGGACAAACCAATACTTATGGCGAGTTAAAGGCCCGTTCCAACGACTACGCTGCTAAGATTGTCGAGGCCCACTTGCCGGCTAAGGCTCCAATCATGATTTGGGGCGGTCAAACCTTTGAAATGATCGCCAGCTTTTTGGGTGCCGTCAAAACCGGGCACGCCTACATTCCAATTTCAAGTGACTCAAATAGCGAACGCCTGACGATGATTCAGGAAGTCTCCCGCGCTAAGTTCATCATCGCGATTGATCCGCTGCCGATCGACATGAAAGGGATGCAGGTCGTCACGCCCCAAGATGTTGCCCAGCAGGACTTTGAACCTAACCCACATTACTTTGTCCAGGGTGACGATAACTACTACATTATCTTTACCTCAGGGACCACTGGTAAGCCAAAAGGCGTGCAGATCAGTCACAAAAACCTGTTGAGTTTTGTCAACTGGGAACTGACCGACTTCGACTTGCCCGCCAAACCAAACTTTTTGGCCCAAGCACCTTATTCTTTTGACTTGTCCGTCATGAGCCTTTACCCAGCTTTGACTGCTGGTGGCCGTCTGACCGTACTCCCCCACGAAGCCACGGCCAGCATCGGCGAGCTGTTCCGCGTTTTACCAAAATTCGACATCAATGTTTGGGTTTCAACCCCATCCTTTGCGGAGATGTGCTTCTTAGACCCGACCTTTGATCAGAAACATCACCAAAACCTGTCACACTTCCTGTTTTGTGGCGAGGAACTAAGCCATAAGACGGCTGTCATGCTGCAAAAGAAGTTCCCACAGGCCCACATTTTCAATACTTACGGTCCGACTGAAACAACTGTCGCTGTCACGCAAGTTGAGATTACGCCGGCTATTTTGAAAAAGTATGACCGTTTGCCGATTGGCTATGTTAAAGACGACACTGCGATCACAATTGATACCAGCAAGGGCGAACAACCTGGTCAAGGCGAAATTATCATCAATGGCCCTAGCGTATCCAAAGGCTATTTGCACAATCCCGAAAAAACGCAGGCCGCCTTTTTCCAAGATAATTCAGACGAAAATCCTAATTACCGAACCGGTGACTTGGGCTTTTTTGACGACAAGCTGCTCTTCTACCGCGGTCGCATCGACTTTCAAGTGAAGTTCAATGGCTACCGGATTGAGCTGCAAGAAATCAACTTCTACTTAAGCAAGAGCCCACTAGTCAAGTACGGCGTGGTGGCACCAAAATATAGTCGCGACCACAAGGTACGCCAGCTGGTAGCCGTTGTTGTCTTGACTGATGAAGCTCAACAGCAATATCAGGACTGTGAAGAAGACTTGACTAAAGAACTACGTGACTTCTTGGCGGCCAATATCATGCCTTACATGATTCCGCAGCGTTTTGTCTATAGGGATGAGATGCCAATTTCTCAAAACGGCAAGGTTGACTTAAAAGCTGTGATTAAGGAGGCCAATGAGGCGTGATCAATTTACAGCCTTACAGTAATCCGCATTACTTCATTATCATGTTGGCGGCCCTGGTGCCGCTCATGATCGGCTTGTATTTTGGCCGGCGCTTTAAGGTTTACGAAGCAATTGTTTCGCTAATCTTTTTAGTGCTGATTTTTGGTGGCAGTCACTGGCTCCAGGGCGTGACCCTGCTGGGCTGGATCGTTTATCAGTTCTTACTGACGTTTGGCTATCAGCATTATATTCAAAGTGGTAAGAACAAAACGGGCGTCTTTTACTTAATGGTCTTTTTGGCCACCGTGCCCTTGGCCTTTGTTAAAATTGCGCCAGTGCTGCCAAGCACGGAAGGCTTAACGATCGGCTTTTTAGGCATTTCCTATGTCACTTTCAAGACCGTGCAGGTCATCATGGAATTGCGAGATAAAACCATCAAAAAGGTGGACCCGATTAGCTATGCACGCTTCTTGCTGTTCTTCCCGACCATTTCGTCAGGACCTATCGACCGCTACCGGCGCTTTGTCAAGGACTACGACAATGCGCCAAGTCGTCAGGATTATTTGCATGACCTGCAGTACGGGGTACGTTACCTCTTCCAGGGCTTTTTATATAAGTTCTTAATTGGCTATGTCTTTGGCACGATTTGGCTGCCGCGCCTAGCGAAGATGGCCCTGTATTCTGGCCATGCGGCCGGCGGGTTGCGCTTGTCCTGGGCACTTTTGGGCTACATGCACTGCTATAGCATGTACCTCTTCTTTGACTTTGCGGGCTATTCACTGTTTGCGGTGTCGACTTCATACTTTATGGGTATTAGGACGCCGATGAACTTCAACAAGCCTTTTATTTCAAAGAACATCAAGGACTTCTGGAATCGCTGGCACATGACCCTGTCGTTCTGGTTCCGGGACTTTATCTTCATGCGTTTTACCTTCATGGCTATGAAGAAGCGCTGGTTTAAGAGCCGGATCCATTTATCCCAGGCGGCTTATCTGCTAAACTTCCTGATAATGGGGTTTTGGCATGGCTTGACCTGGTATTATATCTGCTATGGTATCTACCATGCCTTAGCGATCATTATCAACGATATCTGGCTCCGCTTTAAGAAAAAGCACCGCAAGCAGATCCCACACAACAAGTTCACTGAAGCGTTTGCAATCTTCTTGACCTTTAACGTGGTCTGCTTGAGTTTCCTGCTCTTCTCAGGTTTCTTGAGCCAGCTGTGGTTTGGTTGGAATTAACTGTTTG
>JAXGWL010000072.1:0-4489 GCA_040773345.1 Lactobacillus sp.
AACTCGGGAAGCCGGCAAGCAAAACGAATGGGTTGTTAGCCAAATCAAGGCTGCTTTAGCAGGTTTAACCGCTGCCCAAGTTCAAAGTCTGGTCATCGCTTACGAACCAATTTGGGCAATCGGTACTGGTAAGACTGCTTCTGCTGATCAAGCCGAAGAAATGTGCAAGACAATCCGTGACACTGTCAAAGATCTGTACGATGAAACCACTGCTGAAAATGTTCGCATTCAATATGGTGGTTCTGTCAAGCCAGCCAATGTCAAGGAATTGATGGCTAAGCCTGACATCGATGGTGGCCTGGTTGGTGGCGCATCCCTGAAGCCAGATTCATTCCTGCAACTGGTTAACTACCAAGACTAACATTTAACAATTTATTTTTGACAAGGAGACGGCAATGTCTGTAATTACTGATATTCACGCCCGTGAAGTCCTTGATTCACGCGGCAACCCAACTGTCGAAGCTGAGGTTTATACTGAAGTTGGCGGTTATGGCCGTGCGATTGTTCCTTCTGGTGCTTCTACTGGTGAGCACGAAGCAGTAGAGCTGCGTGACGGTGATGAAAACCGCTTTGGCGGCAAGGGCGTTTTAAGAGCCGTGGACAACGTCAACGGTGAAATTGCCAAGGCTGTCATTGGCCTTGATGTAACCGACCAACGTCTGATTGATCAAACTATGATCAAGCTTGACGGGACACCAAATAAAGGCCGGCTGGGTGCCAATGCTATTTTAAGTGTGTCACTGGCCAGCGCACGAGCTGCTGCCGATGAGTTAGGCATGCCTTTGTACCAATACTTAGGTGGCCCTAACGCCCACGTTTTGCCAACCCCAATGATGAACGTCATCAATGGGGGTAAGCACGCCAACAACAACGTCGACATCCAGGAATTTATGATCATGCCAGTTGGTGCTCACTCAATGCACGAAGCTGTTCGCATGGGTGCCGAAACTTTCCAAAACCTGAAGCAGATTCTGCAAGAACGTGGTGAAACTACTGCTGTCGGTGATGAAGGCGGTTTTGCACCAAACTTGAAGAACAACGAAGAGCCTTTTGAAATTCTGGTCGAGGCCATTCAACGGGCAGGTTACAAGCCTGGTCAAGATATTGCTATCGCCTGCGACTGCGCTGCTTCAGAGTTCTACAACAAGAAGACCCACAAGTACGTAACTGTTGCCGACGGACGGGAATACACCGCTGAAGAGTGGACCTCTCTCATCGAAGACCTGGTTGACAAGTATCCAATTATTTCAGTCGAAGATCCGTTAGATGAAAACGAATGGGATGACTGGCAGGCTTTAACGGCTCGTTTAGGCAAAAAAGCGCAAATTGTCGGTGACGACTTGTTTGTAACCAACACCCACTACCTGGAAAAAGGCATTAAGCTGGGCGTCGCCAATGCCATTTTGATCAAGGTTAACCAAATTGGCACCTTAACCGAGACTTTTGAGGCGATCGAGATGGCTAAAGAAGCCGGTTACACTGCCATTGTTTCGCACCGTTCAGGTGAAACAGAAGATACGACCATCGCCGATTTGGTTGTGGCCACTAACGCCGGCCAAATCAAGACTGGTTCCCTGAGCAGAACTGACCGGATTGCCAAGTACAACCAACTGATGCGGATTGAAGAAGAACTGGCTTCTGCAGCAGAGTACAAAGGTATCCACAGCTTCTACAATTTAGGCAAGCAATTCGACTAGCAGTCGCTTAGCAAAAGACACCCTGCTTAAGCAGGGCGTCTTTTTTTTTGCTTTTTAATTGCAGCACTATTTATGGTAAAATAGCAATTGTAATTTGTATTCTTTGGAGGTAGCGCATGTATAACGTAATTATGACGTTACTGATTATCGTTTCGATTTTGATTATTATCGCAACGATGATGCAACCACAAAAACAACAGGATGCCTTGAATGCTTTATCAGGCGGGGCTGTCTTTGGCGGCCAGACGAAGAAGCGCGGCTTTGAAGCGTTGATGGAAAAAATCACCTCGGTGCTCTTAGTCTTGTTCTTCGCTTTTGCCTTTATTCTGGCATTAATGTCATCTAAGTAAGCTACGCCTCCCGATCACCTTGGGGGGCTTTTTTCTTTTTTGAGGTGAATTTATGGCACAAGATGAACGTGTCTTGGCTAATATTTTAGAAATTTTCAGACTTAACCCGAGCCACAAATTCAACGTCGATGAATTGGAGCACCAAGCACGACGCAAGCATATGGCCAACTTTACCCAGTTGATTCGCAGTCTGTCCTATTTAGAACAGCACAAGCAAATCATCACTGATGGGCAAGGCAACTATCAGTTGGCTAGCGTTGACAAAGAAGTTGAGGGTGATTTTAGGGCCAATGACAAGGGCTTTGGCTTTGTGCGCCTAGACGACGAAGATGCGGACGACATTTTTATTGGCCGTGACAATACCAAATTTGCAGTTGACGGCGACCGCGTCAAAGTCCGTGTGATTGCCAACGGCAATCCCTGGAATGGCAAGGGTCCAGAAGGGAAAGTCATTGCAATCTTAGAGCGTGGCGCGCAAGAAATTGTGGGCGAATTTTTGCCTTTTTCAGACGTTCAAGTCACTAAGACTGGCTTTTTAGGCTATGTAACTAGTCAAAACAAAAAGCTGAGCAAGTACCGTGTTCTCGTCTCAAAGGCCGGTTTGACCCCGCAGATGCACGACATGGTTAAAGTTTCGATTAAAGATTTCCCAAGCGCAGACCACCCTGAAACAATGACCGGGGCCGTTGTCCTGGTCATCGGCAACAAGAACGATCCAGGCGTCGACATTATGTCAATCGTGGCCGATCATGATATTCGAACAGACTGGCCAGACGACGCAATGGCGCAAGCCAATGCTATTCCGGACCATGTCACCGCTGCAGAAAAACAGAGCCGGATGGATATCACCGACCAACCAGCCGTGACGATCGATGGCGATGACTCCAAAGACTTTGATGACGCCGTTGTTTGTTGGCGCTTGCCCAATGGCAATTACCACTTAGGCGTTCACATTGCTGATGTCTCTCACTATGTTCACGAAAACAGTCCCTTGGACAAGGAAGCCTTTGCTCGCGGTAATTCGACTTATTTGGTTGATCGTGTTATTCCCATGCTGCCGTTTAGATTGTCCAACGGCATCTGTTCGTTAAACGAGGGCGTCGACCGCCTGGTGCTGTCTTGTGACATGGAGATTAGTCCCGCTGGCAAACGGTTGAACTACAGCATTCATCCGTCTGTCATGCGCAGTCACGGCCGCTTGACCTATAACAAGGTCAACCAGACTTTAGCCGGTCATTTAGACGGCTTGGAAGGCAAATACCGTAAGCTGGCACCAATGCTGCAACAAATGGCTCAGTTGCACGAAGGGCTTTACAAACAGCGGCACGCTCGGGGAGCCATTGACTTTGAAGAGCCGGAAGCCCAAATTATCGTCGATGACCAGGGCAAGCCGGTTGACATCGTTTTGCACAACCGGGGCACTGCCGAAAAAATGGTCGAGTCTTTCATGCTGATGGCCAACGAAACGGTTGCGGAAGACTACTTCAAAAAGCAGTTGCCATTTTTGTACCGTGTTCACGAAACGCCTGATGGCGAGAAGATGACAGACTTTTTCTCATTTATTCAGGCCCTGGGCGTCGATACGCATGCTGATCCCAACCACGTCAAGCCACTTGACCTGCAAAGGATTGTAACTAAGACGGAGGGCACACCAGAAGAGGCCGTCATTCAAATGGTCATGCTGCGTAGCCTGAAACAGGCGCACTATTATGAGCAGCCCTTGGGCCACTTTGGCTTAGCTGCTAAGTTCTACACTCACTTCACCTCGCCAATTCGTCGTTACTCAGATCTCATGGTTCACCGGATGATCCACGCTTACCACGACGAGAGCACAGGAGAGAAAGTCCAAAACCACTTTAAGAAGGTTTTGCCAGAAGTCGCTGTGCAAACTTCGACCCAGGAACGCAGAAGTGTGGATACTGAACGCAGCGTCGACGACTTGAAGATGACTGAATTTATGGCCGACAAGGTGGGCCAACATTTTGACGCAGTGGTTTCTTCAGTCACTAGTTTTGGGATGTTCATCCAGTTGCCGAATACAGTTGAGGGACTGATCCACATTTCCAACCTAAATGATGACTACTACGCCTTTAATGAGCGTTCTTTAACTTTAACGGGCCGCGGCACGCACCGCACCTTCAAAATTGGCATGCCGATTAAGGTCACTTTGATTAACGCTAACGTCGAACAGCATCAGCTGGATTTTGAACTCTACGATCCAAAGGCTAAAAAGAAGAAGCCGCATTTTGAAAACCGCGGCAATTATCACTATCAAAGACGCGGGCATGGCGCAAGAAACAGTCGCAACAACCACCGTGGCAACCAACGTCGGCGCCAGCACCGCAATCGTCAGAGAGGCTGATTTTAATGAAGAAAAAGCAGGAACAACCAGCCCTGGCTCAAAACAAAAAGGCCGGCCACGATTACTTCATTCAGGAGACG
>JAXGWL010000073.1:0-4466 GCA_040773345.1 Lactobacillus sp.
GCCATTTTTTGTAAAGGGCGTGGGCTAAAGACAACGCCTCTTCAATTTGCTTAGTGGTCGGATTGTCATAAGTTGCAAAAGTCTCCCCCGTGTCTGGGTTGACTGATTGGTATGAAGACACAATAAAAGCCTCGGTTCTCTTTCTATAATTAAAACGTTTTCTCTAATAGTGTATCATTTAATTAATTCATATCAGGAGGAAACAATTTATGGAAAAACAAACGACGGCAAGTGTCTACTTAGGCGGCCCCTTTTATACACCGGCGCAAAAACAACGCGTTCAAAAAGCGCAAGAGTATCTGCGTCAAAATCCTACGGTAGGGCGGGTTCACTTCCCCTTTGACCACCAGTATACGAACCCAGCCGACCCAAGCGATGCCAGCAGCTTAAAGTGGCAGCTGGCGACCTATCAAAATGATTTGCAGGGGATGATCAATACTGATTGCGCCATCTTCTTATATGACATGGATCAAATCGATGACGGTAGTGCTTTTGAAATCGGTTTTTTGCGGGCCTTGCACAAACCGGCCGTTATGATTCCATTTAGCGAGAAAAAAGACGCTCCGCGGGCTATGAACTTAATGTTGGCCCGTGGCGTCACCGCTCTGATTTCTTTTGCTGATTTAAAAAGCTACGACTTTACGACTTGTCCTAGCGCACCAGTGGATGGCTATCAGATCTTTTAAGAAAGTCGATGCTTTCATCAATATAGTCGTCGCCATAGTGCCGACCATGCCGGGTGCCAGGAATCAGCAGCAAGTTTAGCTCGTGACCTTTGGTCGCGAGCTTTTTTGCAAACGCCAAGACATCGGCCAAAGGCGTGAGTTCTTGGGTTGAGTTCAGCATGAGCAAGTGGCCTAGCTTCGTATAGTCATAATTTTCAGCATCTAGTTCTTCTTGAGCTTGTTTAGTTGGGGCGTAGCTTAACACGAAATTTTTGTAAAAAGAAGCTTTGATTTGCATTGAGTCAGTGAGTCCCAATTCTTCTTTGGGCTGGCTAGACGGACGAATGTCAGGGTGTTGAGCAAGCCACTTGGAAAAAGAAACGGGCGCTGACCAGGTTACGGTTGGGAAACCATATTGGCCAGCAACGTAAAGGGCCATTGTCCCGCCACAGCTAATACCAAGCTGGACAATATTTTTTGCATCCTCTGCGTCAGTGTATTTGGAGGCAAGCAGCCATTCGACAAAGTGGATGCTGTCCTGGTGAGCTGCTGGGAAAATAGCAGTTGGAGCTAGGCTGTAGTCTGGCACTAGTGTCATAAAGCCGGCGTTGGCAAGGCGGACGCCCAGTCTTTTTTCTTCATTTTTGCTGCCGCGCAACCAGGAACCGCCGTGCCAGAGCAGCAAGATTTTGGTTTGCCGGCCGGTCTCGTTAGGAAAATAAATATCCGTTTGCAGATTAAAAGTGTGGTCATAGACAATATTTTTCTTGATCACAACCATGATGATTGCTCCCTTCAGCAAGTTTGCTATTATTTACATTATAGTTGAACTGGCCGGAAAGGGGATGCAAGTTGAAGCTATGAAATTATCTGCTACGCAAAGCCGCCATCTAATCAATATCTTGACGATTATCTCGTCGGTGATCATTGTCCTTTTGGCCATCCACTGGTGGAATCTGGGCATTTTGACTAGCCAGGCCAAAATGAATGCGTATTTAGCCCACCGGCGGGTGATCGGCCCCTTGCTGTTTGTGTTGATTCAGATTGTCCAAGTGGTGATTCCCATTATTCCGGGTGGAATCTCGCTTCTAGGCGGGGTTATCTTTTTTGGTCCAGTCGCTGGTTTTATTTATAACTATCTGGGCATCTGCATCGGTTCGATCATTCTCTTTTTCTTGGCTCGCTACTATGGTCAGCCCTTTATTCTGCATTTAGTATCGGAAAAAACTTTTCATAAATATTTGAAAATGACCAAGGATCAGCGAAAGTTTAACTTGTTTTTTGGCCTGTGTATTTTGGCGCCAGCTGCCCCCGATGACTTGCTCTGCATGGTTGCTGGTTTAACCGAAATGAAATTTTCAACCTATTTTTGGATTATCATTCTTTGCAAGCCGTGGACTATTGCCGCTTACAGTTTGGGCCTTGTTTACGGTTCGCGCTGGCTTCTCCACCTGGTGGGCAAATAATGAAGCAATTAAAGGGAAAAAGAATTTTACTAAGACAGCTTGTTTTGTCAGACGCAACGCAGATCTTAAAGTGGGGGCGCGACTCGCTCTACCAAAAATCAGCGGGCTTTAATGGCATCAGTTCTCAAAAAGCAGCTGAGTTTTACGTTCAGCACGCAGGCAGCTGGGGCATTATTTTGCAAAAAGATCAACAGCTGATCGGTCTAGTGGAGTTAAAAAAGCGAGGCAGCGATCCCCGCTCGGGACTAGACCAGACACGCGAAGTTGGCTTTTTGCTGGACCGGTCTTTTTGGCGGCAAGGCTATATGAGCGAAGCTTTGCAGCTGGTTTTTGACTACGCTTTTAACCAACTGGCTCTGACAGAAATTTGGGCAGGGACGTTGCCTGAAAACAAGGCTTCCCAAGCGTTGCTTGAAAAATTCGATTTTGCTTATGTTTATACAGCTGCTCTGCCTGCGTTTTTAGGGACTGGATACAGTGAACTTTACTATCTATTGAAAAAAGAAGACTGGCGTAAGTCAGTTTCGCAAAAATAGGCTGTCATGCTACAATGTCGGTAAACACGAAACCTTTAGGCCATTTCAGAGAGTCCGTGGTTGGTGTGAACGGATAAAGTGCCGCTTTCCGGGTTTTAAAATGTGGGCAATTAATCATTGCACGGCTAGCACCGTTATCGCCTTTTGAGTGTGGTTTAAGCCAAATTTGGGTGGTACCGCGAAGCCGTCTGTCGTTTCGTCCCAGAATAGAGATGAGACGACTTTTTTGTTTTGGAGGTAAAAAAGACATGCTGGATATCAAAGTTATTCGCGAAAATCCTGACTGGGCGAAGCAAAAACTGGCAACCCGCGGGATTAAGGGTCAAGAAATTGACGAACTGATTTCAATTGATGAAAAGCGTCGGGCTGCTTTAAGTGAAAGTGAAGAGCTTAAGGCAAAGCGCAACAAAGTTTCTAAACAGATTGCACAAGCAAAGCGCAACAAGGAAGATGCTGGTGCTGCCATCGCCGAGATGCGTGCAGTAGGCAAGAGGATTAAAGACTTGGATGCTCAAGTTGCCGAGTTGACTGATAAGCAACGTTATATTTTACTGCGGTTGCCTAACTTCCCAGCAGACAGTGACCCAATCGGGCCAGACGACAGCTACAATGAAGAAGTTCGCAAGTGGCACGAGCCAACCAAGTTTTCTTTTGAACCTAAGGCCCACTGGACTTTGGGTGAAGACTTGGGTATTTTGGACTTCGACACTGCTGCTAAAGTTTCTGGCGCACGTTTTGTCTACTATAAAGGTGCTGGTGCCCTGCTCGAGCGGGCCGTTTACAACTTTTTCCTGGACGAAAATACGTCAGAAGGCTACCACGAAGTAATTCCGCCCTACTTGGTCAACGACGATTCAATGACTGGGACTGGCCAGTTCCCGAAATTTACTGAGGATGTTTACACGATCGTCGACAATGACGACCCGGATAAACCGCTGGACTTGACCTTAATCCCAACTGCCGAAGTACCTCTAGTCAACTACTACCGTGGCAAGATTGTTGACGGCCAAAAGCTGCCAATCAACGTTACCGCGCTGACGCCAGCCTTTAGAAGTGAAGCTGGTTCTGCTGGCCGTGACACCCGTGGCTTAATCAGAATGCACCAGTTTAATAAGGTTGAAATGGTAAAACTTTGTAAGCCAGAAGATTCCTGGGCCCAACTAGAAGAATTAACGCACAACGCAGAGCACTTGTTGCAAAAATTAGGGCTGCCATACCATGTGGTTGCCTTGTCAACTGGGGATGCTTCCTTTACTTCCGCTAAGACTTATGACTTGGAAGTTTGGCTTCCTTACCAGCACAAGTACCGCGAAATTTCCAGTTGCTCTAATTGTACTGACTTCCAAGCCCGTCGTGCTCAGATTCGTTACCGCGATGAAAATGGTCGTGTGCACTTAGTTCACACCCTGAACGGGTCAGGCTTGGCTGTCGGCCGGACGGTAGCCGCAATCCTTGAAAACTACCAAAACGAAGATGGCTCAATTACGGTACCGGATGTTTTGGCGCCATACATGCACGGCATGAAGAAAATTACCAAAGAAAATGCTTTTTAAGGCTTAAAAACAACTTAATTTTTCAAAAAGCAGAGCTGAGCTCTGCTTTTTTTATGCGAACAAGAAGTAAAAATCATTAGTACTAAATAGGGAAAAGGAGACAGTTTATGAACAAAAAAAGTATCCTTAAAAGGAAAGTACGACTTATGAAAAAGTTTAAAAAAACATTTGACGATTAAGGCAAGAGCGTGTACTATTAATAACTGTCGTCGGGAGATGAGGCCGTAAGGCTGCGGACCTGAAGGC
>JAXGWL010000074.1:0-4454 GCA_040773345.1 Lactobacillus sp.
GAGTCCGTAAAGTTGACGCCACCTACTTTTTGCAGCTTTTCGATTGCGTCAACATTAGCGCGGAAGTGTTTGATTTTGAGCAAGTGAAGTTTTGTTTCAGCGGCAGGGATGCGCTTGTATTTTTGATCAGAGACGACCAAGGCGGTGGCGTTGTCTAAGCCTGTCAGGTACTTCAGTTGGAAGTTGTCCTCTTTGCCAGTTTTGACGCCAGTGGCCGTAATCGTTTTAGTCCGGTAAGCTTGCTGGCCCTTTTTAAGTAAAATTGCTGGTATTTATAATGACCACTTTGGAGCTCTGCTTGTGGGAAGTAGAGCTTATTTTGCTTGTCGCGTTTATAGCTTAAAGTGACTTGACTGGTGACTGGCAACTGCTTCAGTTGTTTTTTGACGGCAGGCGAGCTGATGACAGCTGCGTCGTAGTAGGTTGACTCCAGGGCTTGGTCAGTCAGACTGTCAAAGCGCAAGCCGACGGTGATGGCGCCTAAAGCCATGGCAAAGAGCCAGGAAATAGTAGCCAAAATCTTGGTGTAGCTGCTGATCCGAAAACGCAGCTGCCCTGCTGCCCTAAAGTAAAGATCCGCAAGTTTTTATACTTGAAGTTAGCTTTTTGCAAAATAGCGATCCCGGCGGCAAACAGTGAGTCGAAGACCAGGTAAGAGCCAATGACGATGGTGAAAAAGCCAATGATGATCGAAGTAGTCATTAGTTTTTGGTAGTTGGCCATCGCCCAGTAACCGGTGCTTAAAAGGGCAATACCTAAAACAGCTTCAATTGTTTTTAGAACCGGGTTAACGCGCAGCTTGCCAGGCCTTGTCTGTTCGCGCAAGAGGTTGATAACTTGACTTTTGCCCAGCTTGTAGCGATTCCACAGTGCTGCTAAGAAAAACAGCACTAAGAAAAAGGTCAGCGTTAGCAGGGCAGCTAGTGGATAGAAGGGGCTGAAGTGATGGATGGACAGCCCTAACTGGTGCACTATCAGCCGAGCCACCAGTTCAGTCAGACCGACACCTGCTGCAATGCCTAAGACAGTGGCCAGTGAGCCGACAACTAATGTTTCGCTGAAAATTAGGCGGCCGATCTTACTCGACCGAGCACCGAGCATCATGTACATGCCATAATCACGTTGGCGCATGCTGAGCAGGAAACCATTGGCATAGACAATGTAGACCAGCGTGATTAAAGAGAGCAAAACGGCGCCCAAACCAAAGGCCAGGCTCAAAACCTGCTTGCTTAACTTTAAGTTCGTAGTAATAAAGTGCGGGTTGGCTGCGATCGTCAGAAACATGTAAAAAATGGCTACCGCAAATAGCAAACCTGAAAAAAGGATCGCATAGTCTCGTTGACGGCTTTTAAGCCTGGTTAATGAAAGCTTCCACAACATGGTTATCTTCTCCCTAATTCTGCGATGATGTCCTGGTAGAACTCTGCTCTGTTTTTGCCAGCCTTGCTCAGCTCCTTGCCGATCTTACCGTCTTTGATAAATAAGATGCGCTGGGCATAAGATGCCGAATAGGGGTCGTGCGTGACCATCAAAATGGAGACTTGCTGGCTCCGGTTTAGCTGGTCCATTGTCGTTAAAAGCTCTGTGGTAGCCTTAGAATCAAGCGCACCGGTCGGCTCGTCACCAAATAGTATTGCTGGCTCGTGCACTAGCGCTCTGGCTGCAGAGACACGCTGCTTTTGACCACCAGAAATTTCGGCCGGATATTTGTCCAAGACCTGCGCAATCCCAAGTGTTGCGGCAATTTCTTCTACCTTGGCTGCAATGGTCTTTGTTTTGACATTTTGCAAGGCCAGTGGCAAGGCAATGTTCTCGCGATTGGTCAAGTTTTCTAAAAGATTAAAGTCCTGGAAAATAAAACCAATTTCGCGGCCACGGAAGTCGGCCAAACTGTTCTTCTTTAAACGAGTGATCTCTTGGCCGTTGACGATAATCTGTCCGCTGGTTGGCTTGTCCAGTGTGGACAGCATGTTTAACAGGGTTGTCTTGCCTGAGCCGGAGGCCCCCATTATGCCGACAAACTCGCCAGGTTTCATGTTAAAAGAAATGCCTTTTAAAACCTGGTACTGCTTTTCACCCTTACGGCCATAGGTCTTGGTGACCGACTCAGCTTGTAGAATATTGTTCATAGTTTGCTCCTTGTTTTGCTGTACTATTTGGTTAATACAATAAAACAATAGTATGGTGCCGCCAATTACTTTTGACAAAAAAATAACGGTCAGCTGACCGTTACTAATTTTGTTTGCGATTAAAGATTAGGACTAAGACTAGATTGAGAGCTAGCATCGCCCCCGTAGCCAAGAAGACGGCCGGGTAGGACCACAAACCCGAAATGGCTGAGCCCATAAGTGACCCGGCCACGGAGCCAACGGCTTGGAAAGATTGGTTGTAGCTGAAGACCCGGCCAAAGGAAGCCGCCGGTACGTTCAAGGTTAAAATCGTTTGCGCCGCTGGAATCATGCCAGCACTGGCGATACCTAAGATAAAACGCAGCCCGGCTAAAGTCCAAGGCGAGTGGGTCAACGCCATAGGCACAAAGACAATTGTCCCGACAATCAAGCCGCCAATGAGGACCTTGCCGGGGCCAATGTTGTCCATCGTGTGGCCAACTTTGGAAGCGGAAAGCAGTGTGCCAAGTCCTGGGGCAGCAGCGACAACGCCCGCAATAAAGGCAATATTGGCTGCATTTTTACCTAGCATGTCTTTGACATAAAGCGAAACAATGGGATCGATGGACATATTGGAAGCCTGGACCAGCATCGTAGTGATGAACATGACAATAATGAGCCCAGTGTTGGGAATAGCCTTCATAATTTTGCCCATTGGCTGCATGGCTTCTTTCTCCACTGGTTTAAAATGTTCGTGGACAAAAAACAACGTCGTCAAAAAAGCAGTGAACATGAGCAAACCGGTGATGAAGAAGGGGATACGGTAGCCGAAAGCGTTGGACAAAGCCCCGCCAAGCAGCGGCCCGACCAAACTACCGGCCGTGCCAGCGGTCATTATTTGACTGATCACCCAGCCACTTCTTTGGTGCGGCGTTTCGCTGGCGATCAGCGCAATCGCGTTGTTGATGTAGCCTGAAAAAAGGCCCTGGATAAAGCGCATGACGATGATATAAATCGCGTTGGGTGCAAAGCCAGTCACGAAGATGGTCAAACTCATAACGCCAGCTGCCCGCAGACACATAGGCTTACGACCCTTACGATCTGCTAAATAGCCCCAGTAAGGGGAAACAAGAGCTTGGGAGGTGAAGGTCATTGCAAACGCTAGTCCAGAATACAGATTTAGCTGTAGACGGCTGTAGTGGCCTAACGTCGCCATAAATAACGATACAAACGGCATCGTCATCGAATAGCCCAAGCCAGTAATAAATGAGCCCAGCCATAAGAAAATAAAGCTGCTGCGCCAGCCCGCTGGGTATGCGATTTTACGTCCTGCCATCAACTCGCCCCTTACTAAAATCAGTTATCAATTATAGCATTATGGTATGATCTTGGTTTATAAGCTGAAAAAAAGGAGTGCGGTGCAATATTGAATGAAGATAAGCAAAGGCGTCCCATGACGCGGGCGGCTTACCGTGAGCAAGAGCAGCAACACCACCAGGTAAATTTTTGGCGTCTCATTGCCGACCGACCTTATGTTTCGGTAGCCTGTTTCGTTTTGCTGGTAGTCGCTCTGCTGGCCCACTGGTGGTTGTTTTTAGTGGTGTTGCTGATAGCTATGGCGGGTGGCATTGCCTATATCTTGCATAGTAAAGATCCTAACCAGGCTTTAAGTCTAGAGTTCCATATGAGTGGTTCCGCCAAGTTGAATATGTTGAAAGCTATTCAGCTAGGTGCTTCTTGCATTATGTTTTTGATGGCCTACATGCGTAGAATCGTCAGCATCGACTTTCAAAGGGCTGGTGCCAGCGACAGTTTTCAAATCGTGCAAGGTTTGCTCCAAAACAATGGCAATGGTTATGCCCAGCGGGGTAGTCAGGCTTTAGGTCAGTTGAATGGTCTGCTCGGCAATGGTTTGTTCAGTCAATATCGCTATGCAACTTCCAGTGCTCAATTTATGGCTGATCCCAATGGTCGCTGGTTAATGGTGTGGACCTTTTTACTGATGCTCCTGCCGGCGGTTTGTGTGCTGGCCCAATTTTTCCGTGAGCCTTATGCCCGCAACGCCACTTTGATTGCTGCCATTTTATCTGTGCTCTTGTTTGCAATAACCCCATCTTTTATAAGAAGAGAAGTTGTTGCCTTTGGTGCCAGCCACAACATCCCCGAAGCAACAGTTAGTCAAGCCTTCAGCGTTGGCAGTGGAACTTATGTGGCCATCCTCTGTGCCATCATTGTTTTGGTGATTGCGGTCTACCGTCTTGTTAAACAAGATAATTTATAGACAAAAAAGAGAGCTGTGTTAAAAAACACAGCTCTCTTTTTTTGCTTGTGACTACTGCTAAAAGA
>JAXGWL010000075.1:0-4415 GCA_040773345.1 Lactobacillus sp.
GTCTGAACTCGGTTTCCCACAATATTTCTGCTCGCGACCTGCTCAACATTAAAACCGTTGCGATGCGGCGCGACAACATGCAGTGGCTGAAGGTGCCAGCCAAGAGCTATTTTGAAAAGAATGCGGCAAATTACTTACGTCATATGCCAAACGTGTCACGCTTTTTCATCGTGACTGACAAGGGTGTCGCTGACCAAGGTTTTGCTTCCATCATTACGGACATCATCTCCGAACGAATGGGCAAGAACCAGTACGAAATTTTTGAAGGTGTCACCAAAAATCCAACGACTAGCGTAGTTGACGACGGTGTCCACCGGATGAACATCTTTAAGCCTGACGTTGTCATCGCTTTGGGTGGTGGCTCTGTCATGGATGCTGCTAAGTTAATGCGGCTGCGCTACGAAAACCCAGAAATGACGTATGCAGATGCTTATCAAAAGTTCTTGGATATTAGAAGAAGAACTGCCTTGTTTCCCACTAAGCATTTGGTAAAAATCGTCTGCATCCCAACTACTTCAGGGACTGGTTCCGAAGTTTCGCCAGTAGCTGTGATTAAAGACGAAAAGACGGGGATCAAGCACACGATCTGTGACTATTCATTGAGCCCAGACGTGACGATCGTCGATGAACAATTTGTCGAAGATCTGCCCAAGCCTTTGATTGCCCGTTCTGGTTTTGAGGCTTTAGCCCACGCCATTGAATCTTACGTTTCAACGATGGCTACTGACTTCACCCGTGGTTGGTCTGTCCAAGCCTGCCGGATGATTTTCAACAACTTAGAGGCTTCTTACAATGGTGACATGGATGCCAGAAAGAAGATGCATGATGCCGCTACTATTGCGGGGATGGCTTACTCCAATGCCTTCTTAGGCGTGGCACACTCGATTGCCCACACGGTTGGTTCTAAGTTCAACATTCCAAGTGGCCTGAGCGATGCGATCGCGCTGCCACAGACCATTGCCTTTAATGCACAAAAGCCACGCAAGCTGGCGATGTGGCCGCACTACTCCGTTTACCGGGCTAAGAGCGACTACGCCACCTTGGCACAAATGATCGGCGTTGAAGGTGCCAGTGAAGACGAACTGATCAAGGGCTTCATTCAAAAGATTGTTGACCTAGCTCACAGCATGGGTATTAAGCTCAGCTTTAAGGCCAACGGCGTTGACGAGGCTGAATTTAACAAGGCTGTCCACGACTTGGCCGTGCAGGCTTACGGCGACCAGAATACCGTGACGAACCCAGTCTCACCATTCATTAGCCAAATCGAACAGTTGATGAAAGAATGCTACGTCGGCAAGAATGTCGAAAAATAAAAAAGAAGCGTCGTTCTTTTAGCCAATAAAAAAAGCGTCCCTAGAGGGACGCTTTTTGGCGTGCTATTTTAACGGTCAGCATAACCGTGGGGATGTGTTTGCTGCCATTGCCAGGCTGAACCAATGATGTCGGCTAGCGCCTCGTGCTGGGGCTGCCAGCCGAGCAGCTGCCGTGCCTTGGTTGAATCGGCGATGAGGGCATCGGGATCGCCACCACGGCGCTGACCGATGGTATAAGGGATCTTGCGGCCAGTAGCCTGCATGGCCGCTTTTAAGATCTGCAGGTTGGAGAAACCGTGGGCGGAGCCCAGGTTGAAGACAGCAGATTGCTTGTTTTTCAATAAATACTTTAAGGCTAAGAGATGGGCGTCGATTAAGTCGACGACATGGACGTAGTCGCGGACGTTGGTGCCGTCGGGAGTGTTGTAGTCGTTGCCAAAGATGGTGAAGTTGGCGTTGGGGTCGGCAGCACTCTTGAGAATATTAGGAATCAGGTGCGTTTCTGGCTGGTGGTCTTCGCCGATGGAGGCGTCAAGACTAGCACCGCCAACGTTGAAGTAGCGCAGGGCGATGGACTTGATGCCGTCAGCTTTATCGGCCCAGTGCATGACTTTTTCCATCATAACCTTGGTTTCGCCATAAGGGTTGATGGGGTTTAAAGGAAAGTCCTCGGTAATAGGCGTCTTGGCGGGGATGCCGTAGGTGGCCGCCGACGATGAGAAGATGAGGTAGTTGACGCCAGCTGCGTGCATCGCCTTGAGCAGCGAAATCATGCTCGTGACGTTGTTGTCGTAATATTTAAGCGGCCGCTGGACGGACTCTGGCACCAAAGAATAGGCGGCAAAGTGGAAGACGGCTTCGATTTGGTGCTGACGCATGATCTGAGTGATAGTAAAGGTATCACGCAGGTCGGCCTGGTAAAAATGGGCTTGCGGAGCGACTGCCTTCCGGTGGCCGGTGTAGAGGGCATCGACGATAGTCACGTCGTGGCCCTTTTTGACTAAGGCTTGGACGGCGTGGGCGCCAATGTAGCCGGCACCGCCCACAACTAAGATATGCATGGTTAATCTCCTTTCAAAGTTAAGAAGATTATAACCCACTTTGCGGTTAAATTATTTCAGCTTATGCCAAATCCTCTTTATCATTTGCTTCCTGGGCCTTTGAAATTCTAGCGCTAGAGGTTTGGACCAAACAACGTTTGTCTAGCTTTTCTATTAGCAATTTAGCTTGCACAACAGGCTTATCAGCCAGCATGCGGGCGGCGGTAAACATCATGAGCAGGTTGGTGCCGTGACGGCCTTTTGCATTTTTTTGACCAGATAGTCAGCTGTTTTGGCCTGCAGATTTTTAAGCGATTTAAAGTGATAGTAAATCGGATAGGAAGAAAAATGGCCTTTGTTTGTGATGTTTTTTACGGAAAGGGCCTGCCAGCCCTTTTGACATAAAAGGCGGTAGCAAATCTGAACAATGTCGGCAGATGTGGCTTTTTTTGTATTCATTTCGATCACCGAGTCCAATAGTAAGAGAAAATGGCCGCTTTGTCTTGTGCTGCAAGAGATAAGGTCCATTATCTGATGAAATTTAATTTTTCATGCAGAAAAGTATATAACCTGTGTAAATCTAGTAATTTCGTGTAAAAACTGTAAAAATGCTCACAAAGTGTGGCATAGTTTGTATCGTAGAAGTATTAGTGATTATAAATGATATTTGTAGGAGTCGAGGGTTTGATGGATATTAGAATCTACAGCACCCGGCTGAAAATCGTGGCAGGGATGATTGCCTGCATGAAAAAGCAGCTGTTTAATACCCTGAAAGACACTGATATTATTGCGGAGTCAGGCGTGAGTCCACGGACTTTTTACCACTAATATAAGGATCGCAATGAGCTGTTGGACCTGCTGGAAAACGAACTGTTGGTCGAATTAAGAGCGGCATTAAGGCATGATTTTCAATCTATTACGACCCTGAAAAGGGCTCCTACTGCCGAAGACGTCTATCGTCTTGCCGACCCAGGCTTTAAGCACGTGTTTGCTTATTGCGAGCGGAACCAAGAAGTAGGGCAGGTCTTGCTGTCGGATAATGGCGACATCAAGTTTGCCCGGGAAATAAAAAAGATTGCCATCGAAGAATTTAAGAAAAGAGCGAAGTACCTAGCCAATAATCAACACCTAGAGATTAACGATCCGCTGTTTTTAACCGCTTATATTAGTCAAATTGTGTCGTTAATTGAAAATTGGCTGCTGATGAGTGATACGGTGGCACCTAAGCGGATCAGAGCTTTGATTGGTAAGTTGCAGATTGAGTCACCGTTTGAGCTTCTGCAAGAAAAGGCCCGTCAACAAGACAATGGAATAAAAATTGAAAAAGCTCAATAAGTAGGGTATAGTTATTGAGTGCTAAGCTGAATTAGCTCAGTCGGTAGAGCGTCTCCCTCGTAAAGAGAAGGTCGGCAGTTCGATTCTGCCATTCAGCATCAATGCCTTAATGAAAGGGTCCCCACAGTTTTTATGCTGCGGAGGCCTTTTTTGTTTGCACTAAAACCTATGTTTTCAAGCCGCCCTTTTTAAGCTATTGGCCATTATAGTAATATTGTTAATAGAGTAACTTTTTCTCTAT
Organism: Lactobacillus sp.; assembly: GCA_040773345.1. Classification (GTDB taxonomy): domain Bacteria; phylum Bacillota; class Bacilli; order Lactobacillales; family Lactobacillaceae; genus Lactobacillus. Next base: position 3,930 of record JAXGWL010000075.1, read on the forward strand.
ATGAGAAAAAATCTATTTAACGATAAGAGTAAATTATGGCGATAGAAAATAGCGAATTAAAATTTGAAAACAACTTAATTAATCACTTAGTCAATATGGGCGGCAGCAAACAATGGGAATATTTGCCTAATGTGAAAACCACTGCCCAGCTCTGGGCCAACTTTAAGCACATCCTGGAGCAAAACAATCAAGATCGGTTAGACAAGCCACTGTCCAAGACTGAATTTAACCAAGTTAAGACGGTCATTAGTCAGTTAAAGACGCCTTATCAAGCTGGTCAGTTTTTGTACGGCATTAATGGTATTTTCCAAATTGAAATTGATCGTGATGACGGCAAGCACGTCTATTTAACGATTTTTGATCAAGATCAAATTGGTGCGGGCAATACTGTCTATCAGATCGTCAATCAAATTGAGCGTCCCGCTGTCATCCCTGGCCGTAAAAACAGACGCTTTGACACCACTCTTTTAATTAATGGCTTGCCAA
>JAXGWL010000076.1:0-4390 GCA_040773345.1 Lactobacillus sp.
AACTTACGGCCGGACAAATAGGCACCCGTCAAAGAGTCCTCGTTGAGCATGATCTCTTTGGGCGTGCCGGCAGCGACTACTTTACCGCCATTGACGCCAGCACCTGGCCCCATGTCGACGATGTAGTCAGCTTGGGCCATAGTCTCTTCGTCGTGTTCAACCACAATCAAAGAATTGCCCAGGTCCTTCATTTTCTGCAAAGAAGTAATCAGACGTTGGTTGTCGCGCTGGTGCAGGCCAATTGAGGGCTCGTCCAAAACGTACATGACGCCCGAAAGCTGCGAACCAATTTGCGTCGCCAAACGAATCCGTTGGGCCTCACCGCCGGACAAAGTAGTGGCCCGCCGCGACAGGATCAGGTAGGCTAAGCCGACGTTGACCAAAAAGCCTAAACGGTCACAGACCTCTTTTAAAATAGGCTTGGCAATGACTGTTTCTTCTGCGCCCAATTTTAGTTTTTTGAAAAAGGTCAAAGCTTTAGCAACTGGCAAGTCGGACACCTCTGCGATGTTCTGCCCCCCGACTTTAACGGCCAAAGCCTTTTCGTTTAAGCGCTTGCCATGGCAGACTGGGCAAGTCAGCTCGGTTAAATACTGCTCCATAACCCGGCGCATGAACATGGACATCGGGTGTTCGTAGCGGCGCCACACATTGTCCATGACCCCCTCAAAGGGCTGGACCGTGTCTTGGACGCCAAAGTCGCCACTCAGATGGAAGTGGATTTTTTTGCTGCTGCCATGCAACAAGATGGTTTGCTGACGCTTGGTCAATTTTTTAAAGGGCTGATCCATAGGGATCTGCAAGGCCTGACAGGCCTGCGTTAGCATTCCGTAATAGTAGGAAGAACTAGTCTTCCAAGGCGCCAAAGCCCCTTCCGCTAAGGTTTTATCCTTGTCTGGCACAACTAAGTCTTCATCAACCGCTAATTTCATGCCTAGACCGCTGCACTCCGGGCAGGCGCCAAAAGGCGCATTGAATGAAAACAGTCTCGGTTCTAACTCGCCGACGGTGAACCCACACAGTGGACAAGCGTAGTATTCAGAAAAAACAAGTGGTTTGCCGCCGATGACATCAACGTTCATATAGCCATCCGACAAACGCAGCGCCGCCTCGACTGAGTCAAACAGGCGCGAACGCAGCCCCTGCTTGATGATCAGGCGGTCAATGACAATTGAAATATCATGGCGCTTATTTTTAGCCAATTCTAAATCGTCGCCGATTTCATGCTGCTCACCATCAACCACCATGCGCACAAAACCCGCACGCTGAATTTTTTTAAAAACGTCCTTGTGTTGGCCACGCTTAGCCCGCACAACCGGTGAGAAGATCTGAATCTTAGTGCGTTCAGGCAGCTGCAGGATGCGGTCGACCATTTGGTCCACCGACTGACTCTCGATCTTGGTGCCGTCGTTGGGACAATAAGGTACCCCCGTCCGTGCCCAGAGCAAGCGCAAATAATCATTGATCTCAGTCACCGTGCCAACGGTGGAACGCGGGTTGTGGGAGCTGGTCTTTTGATCGATCGAAATCGCTGGGGTTAGCCCAGTGATAGAATCAACGGCTGGTTTTTTCATCTGACCCAAAAACTGGCGGGCATAGCTCGACAAGGATTGGACATAACGTCTGCGCCCTTCGGCATACAGCGTATCAAAGGCCAAAGACGATTTGCCAGAGCCCGACAGGCCGGTGATGACGACAAACTTATTTTTAGGAATTTTTAGGCTAATATCTTTTAAATTATGTTCGCGTGCACCGCGAATCACAAAATTATCGTTTGCCACGAGCCTTGCTTCCTTTCTTGCTTGCTTTTAACTCCATAATGGCATCCCGTAAATTGGCAGCCGTCTCAAAATCAAGCTTCTTAGCCGCCTCTTCCATCTGACTGGTCAGGACAGCAACCATCTTTTGCTTCTGCTTTTTAGTGAGTTCGTCGAGGTTCAAATCGGCAAAGCTCTCTTTTTCTTTTTCAGCCTTAACCGGCTTACCAGCACTGATTACCGGTCTGATCGGCTTAATGATTGTCTTTGGTGTGATGCCGTGTTCTTGGTTAAAGGCTTGCTGCAGCTTACGCCGGCGGGCAGTCGCATCCATCGCGGTCTTCATCGAATCGGTGATGTGGTCAGCGTACATAATAACAGTCCCGTGCGCGTTTCTGGCGGCCCGCCCCATTGTCTGAATCAACGGCCGCGTTGACCGCAAGAAGCCTTCTTTATCGGCATCCAAAATAGCCACGAGCGAAACCTCGGGTACGTCGATACCTTCCCGCAGCAAGTTAATGCCAACCAAGACGTCGAATTTGCCAGCACGAAGGTCGTGCAAAATCTGCATTCTTTCCAAAGTCTTGATATCGGAGTGCAAATAACGCACTTTAATACCCAAATCTTTTAAGTAGTCTGTTAAATCTTCCGCCATTTTTTTAGTCAAGGTCGTGACAAAGACACGCTCGTGGCGGTCAATGCGCTTGTTGATCTCACCGACCAAGTCGTCGATCTGACCATCGATTGGCCGCACCTCAACGACCGGGTCAAGCAGACCGGTCGGCCGGATGATCTGTTCGACCTTGTGCTTGGTCCGCTTTAACTCATAGTCCCCTGGCGTCGCTGAAACGTACAAAATTTGATGCACGTGCTTTTCAAATTCCTGCAAGGTCAGCGGCCGGTTGTCTAAGGCCGACGGCAGGCGAAAACCGTAGTCAATTAAAGTTTTCTTGCGGTTGCGATCACCGTGGTACATGGCCCCCAGTTCAGGCACTGTGGCGTGCGATTCGTCAATTAAAATCAAAAAGTCATCCGGGAAAAAGTCGAGCAGGGTGTATGGCGGCTCACCTGGTTTGCGACCATCCAAGTGACGCGAATAGTTTTCAATGCCACTGGTGTAGCCGACTTCGCTCATCATTTCCATGTCAAACTTAGTCCGCTGCTTGATGCGTTGGGCTTCCAGCAGCTTGCCCTGCCCTGCAAACTTTTTAACTTGAAGATTCAGTTCTGAACTAATCGACTGCAGTGCCTTCCTCATCCGCTCATCATTGGTCATAAAGTGCGTAGCTGGGAACAGAGAAATGCTTTCGCGTTCGCCGATGACTTCACCAGTCAAAGCATCGACTTCTGTAATGCGGTCAATTTCATCGCCAAAAAATTCCACCCGAAAAGCGTGCTTGGCGTTGCCGGCTGGGAAGATCTCGACGATATCGCCACGGACACGGAAACGCCCGCGTTGGAAGTCGATGTCGTTGCGGTCGTACTGCAAGTTGACCAAGTCACGCAGCAAGGTGGCACGTTCGTACTCTTCACCCTCAGTCAGTTGGATGACGGAAGCCGCGTACTCGGTAGGGTCACCTAAGCCGAAGATACAGGACACAGAGGCCACAACGATGACGTCGTTGCGACTCATCAGGTCCGTCGTTGCTCGGTTGCGCAACTGGTCAATTTCGTCGTTGATCGCTGAGTCCTTTTCAATATAGGTATCGGACTGGGGCACATAGGCTTCTGGCTGGTAGTAATCGTAATAGGAAACAAAGTAGTCAGCAGCGTTGTGCGGGAAAAAGTTCTTAAATTCGCCGTAAAGCTGGCCGACCAAGGTCTTGTTGTGAGAGATCACTAAAGTGGGCTTTTGCAGCTTGGCAATTAAGTTCGCCATGGTAAAAGTCTTGCCCGTGCCAGTGGCGCCTTCGAGGATCTGTTCCTTATAGCCCTTTTTAAAGCCAGCGGCTAATTTGTCAATCGCCTGTTGCTGATCACCCGCCGGCTTAAATTTGGAAACCAGCTGAAAATCGTGATGTTCTTGTCTTTCAAGCATCGAAAAACTCCCCCGCAAAAAAGCTGGAAAAATTCCAGCTTAACTAACAGAACATATTTTACTATGCCGAACGTATTTTCGCATTAATTATGCTTTTGCCACAAGCTTCTTCAAGAAAACAGCGTAGCCTTGTGCTAATTTTTTAGCGGCGGCTGGGGTCTTTTGACTCGTGCCCACGTAAGCCTTCATGACGGGTTCAGTGCCCGATGGCCGCAGAGCCACCCAGGTTTTATCCGTCAAAAAGTACTTTAAGACGTTGGACTTCGGGAAGCCAGTCAGTTGACCGGTCTTGCCCTCTTCTGCCCAAGTTTGCTCTAAGTAGTCTTCGTGGCGCACCACTTTAACGCCATTAATCTCCGTCAGTTTTTCTGCCCGCAGCTTGGCCAAAATCTGCGCCATCTTCTTTTTGCCGTCAAAGCCAGCAATTGGAATGGCCTGGGTGATTTCATAAGCAGCGCCGTACTGGGCCCAAATTTCGTGCAAACCATCCAGCAGAGTCATGTTGCGTTGCGCATAATAAGCTGCGACTTCCATCAGCATCAAAGCACCTTGCATGGCGTCTTTATCGCGGTTAAAGGTCTTAAACAAGTAGCCA
>JAXGWL010000077.1:0-4328 GCA_040773345.1 Lactobacillus sp.
CGCTCATGGCTGCTGAAGTGAAGCAGCTGAAGGCAGCCGGTTTAATGCGGGGCGTTACTCTGTCCTGGCTGTCGCCGACGCTGTATTTCAAGGCCATCTTGCTCGCCTGGCAGCATGCCGACTCTTTAGCGCTGGGCATGCAATCGCATGGCTTTGTTGAGAATGCCCCGCGCAGCCAAATTGTGCCTGTTGAGTTGACCAAAAAAGACTGGTGCCCGTTTGGCGCCAGCCTGCTCATTTTCTCAGTTGTGTTGTTTGTTTTTAAATAGTTAATCGACCCGGATGACGTTGGTAATAAAACCGCGCAGGCGGTGGGCTTCCCAATGCAAGGTCTCTTCGTCGTCAACTTGGGACAGTTTGTAGCCGACAAAGTAAGGCGAAGCATAGAAACGCGGGATAATTTTACAGCAGGTCCCCTTTTTGCCATCAATTGGATAGAAAAACAAGTTATAGGAATCCACGCCGTGGGACAAAAACGTCCGCACGTACTGGGTTCCTTTTTGGATTAGGTCAGCCCACACATCGAGCCTGGTGTTGTCCCAGGTGATGATATTGACTTCCTGATAGCCCTGAACCGGGTGATCTGACAAGTTCATCTCGACCGGACCGCTCTTGCCTACTTCATAGCCTGTGATCGCGTCACGGCCCAAAAACTGGTAGCCGTTATTTCTGAAAAGACCCACCAGCTGCATATAGGGGTGCTGCAACGAACCATCGGAACGCGGACCAAAGTTTTTATACCACAACACGCTCTTAAAGCGGTGCAGATAATACATCTTGTGGAAACATTTTAAGCCAAAGCGCATGAGGGCACTATTTTCTTCCACAGTGTAAGTGGAAATATCGCCCTGGTGGTCGCTCGACTCGATCAAAATGGTCTGGTCAGTATCGCGCAAGGTCGGGTACTTGTTGCGCAGCCAGATCTTGTCGCCCTCTTTTGCGTAGATGTTGGTCAAATGACGCACATCGCAGAAGGGACAGCCACGGCTCACGTGGCTTTGCTTGTTGCCATAGTCGTAATCATAGGGTTTGCGGCGCCCGACATTATATTCATAAACTAACGGTTCGTTTTCCATGCTCTGCTTCCTTTTTTACTTGTGATAAGGACTGCCGCTGTTGATCATAAAAGCCCGGTAGATCTGCTCGATCAAAACTAGCCGCATCAGCTGGTGCGGCATCGTGAATTTGCCAAAGCTAAGCAGATCATCGCCCCGTTTATTCACAGCCGGACTGGTTCCTAGGGAGCCGCCAATGACAAAGTCGATGGTCGAATGGCCATAAGTCATGAGCTCGGCAATTTTAGCCGCGAAGTCTTCACTAGTGCGTTCTTTGCCCTTGATGGCCGTGACAAAGACGTAGTCCTGGTCCTTGATCTTGGCCAAAATGCGCTGGCCTTCCACCTCTTTCACCTGCGCCATTTGCGCCGGACTGAGCGATTCGGGGGCCTTTTCATCAGGTACCTGCACAATTTCCACCTTTGCAAAACGGCCTAGGCGTTTTTTGTACTCAGCGATCCCGTCTTTAAAATATTTTTCCTTCAGTTTACCCACACAAATAATCCTGATCTTCATAATCACCATTTTACAACACAAAAACAACATGCTTTGCACAAGTTCTTTCCACAGCTGTGGATTTAAGCAATCAAGATCTAGTAGCTTTTTAATAAAAATGGCCACTGATTGTGGTCGTCCTTTTTTTATCAAAAAATAATACGCAATTTTAATCCCCCAAAAACCTGTGGCCAAGCAATGGCGTACTTTTGGCCACAAAGCCCGTCCTTGTGCTAGGAACACTTGTTTTTTATCTAATTTTGACCGACCTATTTATCCCCGAATCAACTCTTTTTCCACGAAATTTTTCGACAGATTTTGCCGACTTATGCACAATTCACAGTGTTTTCCACATTTTTCAACATGAGCTGTGTTTTTTATTTTAACTTGACAGCAGTTTTAAACGAACAATTTTCTTTTTTATTGTTATTTGCTGCTTATTTGACTAAGTTCACCGTTAAAGTTCGCTGCTGTCCGTTGCGCACAACCTCCAATTTAATGGCGTCGCCCAGCTTGTGGGTGTACAAAATTGTGTGCAAGTCGGCCACGTCGGTGACAGTCTTGCCATCGGCCTTGGTGATAATATCGCCTTGCCGCAAACCAGCCTGACTGCCACTGCCGCCGCGGTTGACAGAAGCGACATAGACGCCGGATTTGACACTGCTTGGAATATTCAGCTTGCGCCGTCCGTAAGCAGACAGTTCATTGATGTCGGCCACCCGGATCCCTAATTGTGGCCGGGTAATCTTGCCGCTTTTGACCAGCTGGTTGATGATAACAACCACTTCGTCACTAGGAATGGCAAAGCCCATCCCTTCGACCGAAGTCCCGTCGCTAGACTGGGACAGCTTCATCGAGTTGATGCCAATGACCTGGCCAGCTGAGTTAACCAGAGGACCGCCGGAGTTGCCTGGGTTAATGGCCGCGTCAGTCTGAATAACTCTCGCTTGACTTGCGGCGTTGCCGCTTTCGTCAGACATCTGCACCGTCCGGCTTGGGGCAGAAATAATCCCCTGGGTAACAGAGGTTGCATATTCACTGCCCAAAGGTGAGCCGACCGCAATAACCGGTTCACCCGGCTGCAACTTCTTGGAGCTGCCAAACTGCGCAGTCTGGGTGACGTACTTAGCATTAATAGTTAAAACAGCTAAATCAGTCACTGCATCCTTGCCGACGAGTTTAGCTGAAACCTTTTTACCATTGCTTAAAATCACCTGCAGCTTGTCACTGCCACTGACCACGTGGTTGTTGGTGACAATGTAGCCTTTGCCGTTGGCGTTCATGTAAACTACGCCACTGCCCTCACTGTAGGTTTCGAGCTTAGCATTTTTGCTGGACTTGTTTTGGCTTTCTCCGCCAAAAAGGCCAAAGAGCTCGTCTTCACCTGAACTGTTCTTTTGGCGCTGGAGGTTAATGACCGAAACAACCGCTCCTTTGACACGGTTAAAGGCACCAGTCATCTCCCCACCACTGGTCTTGCTACTCGACGTGGCCTTAGAACTGTTCGTTGACTGGGTAATCGTCGCCTGTGGCGCACTGCTGGTCTGACCACCATTAATTTGCGACAAGCCGGCATAAGCGGCGCCGCCGCCCAGCAAGCCGGCTACAACACCGATAATGGCAGCTTTGACTAAAATGCTGTTCCCTTTCTTGGGGCTTTTGTCTGTCATCTGCAATCCCTTCCCTTTTTAGAGTTCATGATATGCGAAAACGGCTTAAATCTCAATTAAAGAGGTCGGTTCCGCTGGCTTTGTGTCGATAAGCTGCACCTGGTGCTCGTATTGCAGCAACTTGGCCGCTACCCGGTGTGCGAGTTGCGTCGTGTTGTTATGCTGACTCAAATGGGCTAAAAAGACGTGCTTGGTCCGCGCACCAGCAACATCAACCAACGCCTGTTCGGCCTGGTCGTTGGATAAATGGCCGACATCGGACAAAATGCGCTGCTTTAAAGACCAAGAATAAGGCCCTTGCCGCAACATCTGCAAGTCATAGTTAAATTCCATCAAGTAGGCATCACAGTCGCGGATCACGTCTTCTACTTTTTCCGACACATAACCAGTGTCAGTTAAAAAGGCCATCCGCTTGCCACCACTTTCAAAGACGTAGTACTGGGGCTCAGCGGCATCGTGACTGGTTGCAAAAGCAGTCACGGTTAGGTCGCCTAAGACTTTCGTTTGGCCGGGCTCAATCGTATTGATCTGCTGCACAGGCAACTGGCCAATCTTGTGGGAGTTCAGCAAATACTGCCAGGTGCCGGAATTACCGTAAGTTTCCAGCTGTGGATAGCGTCGCATGAGCACGCCTAAGCCACCACTGTGGTCAGTATGGTCATGGCTTAAAAAAGCCAGGTCAATATCACGGATGTCGACGCCGACCTTAGCCAGCACTTTCTTAGTCCGGACGCCGGAAAGACCGGCATCCATTAAAATTTTATGCTGGTGCGTTTCCAGCAGCGTCGTATTGCCAGTCGAACCACTGGCCAAAACGCTAATCCGCACGCAAATTCCTCCTTAATTACCATTTTGCAGCAAAGCACCCGTGAAGGCATTGACCTGTTTGGCTGCCACACTGCCGGTAGCCCGATTTTCAATGCCAAAGCGCCACACAGGCAAGAAAATAATATTGTTGCGCACCGTGGTCAGCCGCCGGTAGCCCAGCTCGACTTGCGTTACCCGTGAGTTGTTAGGCAGCTCGCGCAGGGTATACAGCAATTTTAAGGCATGGCGCTGACCGATCGTCATTTGCTTTTCTCGCACGGCCTCAACTTGCGGCAAATAG
>JAXGWL010000078.1:0-4243 GCA_040773345.1 Lactobacillus sp.
AAATAACAATATCTTTTTATTGATAAAACTTTGAAGTTAGCAAAAAGGTGCATCTTAGAGGCAAAGAAATGAAAGAAAACAAGGACATTCAACAACATTTTTCCATTCGCAAGCTGAGCGTTGGCGCAGCAAGCGTTTTAATTGGCATTAGCTTTTTAGGTTATGGTGCCCAAACCGTGCATGCCGACACGACCGGTGGGTCGGCCGCGCAAAGTGTTATTGAAACAAAGGCTGCCAGCAGCAATTCACCGGTTGCCAAGCAGGTCACCCAGCCAGCAAAACAGGTGGCTCCTGTAGCTAAGGCTAGTAATGATACTGCTGTAACGGCTGTACCAAAGGCCGGCGATACTATGCTAGTTAAGCCAGCAGCTAAATCAGAAGCTAATACACCAAAGATAGTAGCTTCGGAAAGTAAAGCAAGCACTGACACAAAGAAAAATGCAGTGACGACTGTTAAAAAAGCTGAAGTCCAAAAGCAAGTTCCAGTTAAAAAGACAGCTGACGAAAAGGGCGAGAAGCAAACTCTGGAAGTCGGTAAGACAAGCAAGGCAGTTCCTAAGGATCTTGCCGCACAAAAGCGAGAAGAGGTGCCAGTTTGGAACTTAAACGATTGGGATAATACAGTTAGTGGCGGCAACATGACTTTGACTAACTATAAGGGTCACGACGCCGATGTCTATATTCCAAATGCTGCAGATCTTAAGGGAAAGGACCCTACCAGCACGATCAACCAAGTCTACATCAAAAGAGGTACGATCGACAGTTTACGCAACAAGGCTACCACTAGCAATGTAACTGTCAGCCACAAGGGTGATCAAAAGGTCATTTTTGACGGTAATAATTTGGCCAGTGCCTTTGCCAATGCTAATAACCTGCATCACCTCGATTTGGCGGGCTTAGATGTCAGCGGTGTCCAGAACATGGGTCACTTGTTTGCTAACGACAGCAACCTGCAAAGTGTTGACGTCACTGGTTGGAACACCTCCCGTGTTCGCTGGATGGACAATATGTTTCTGCATGACAGTGAGCTAACTACCATTGCAGGCATTGGTGGGTTGGGATACTTCTAGTGTTGAAACTATTAGTCACATGTTTGACTGCGTGGTCGCTAAGCCTTATTCGTCGGAGCCAGGTTCGTTTACCTACCCTGAACCAGCTGGTAAGTTGACGCAGCTGAATTTGTCTAATTGGGATACCTCTCACGTTAATAACATGGAGGGTGTTTTCTGGGGGCAAAAAGAATTAACTTCAGTCGGTGACTTTACTAACTGGAAGACTGACCACGTAACTACCATGCTAGCCATGTTTGAATATTGTACAAAACTAACCTTCTCAGATCAGGCAATTTCCCATATGTCTCATTGGAATACTGGCAATGTCACTACAATGAGAGAAACGTTTGACGGCCTGGCAAGCCAGGCAGATCTCAGCTGTGTTCAAAATTGGGATACTCATAACGTCACTGATATGAGCTATATGTTTGACGGTGATAAGAACTTGACCAATGTTGGCGACCTGACCCACCGTGGAAATATTTGGGACACTAGTAAAGTTGGTTCAGAGACTACTCTTTCAAACGGTGCTGAGGCTCAAAACTACGGCATGAGTCTGATGTTTAGAGATTGCGAAAAATTGCCAGAAATTAAGGGTATCGGCACTTGGAATGTTTCGCACGTTACCAAGATGCGGCAAATGTTCTATAACACTAAGAGTCTTAAAGCGATTGACTTAAGAGGGTGGACTACCAGCAATCTGAAAATTGCCGGTGAATTGTTTGCTTACTCCGGTGTGCAAAACGTCGACATGTCTAGCTTAGACCTGAGTAACTTAGCCCACTTCAGTGGTTCGGGTATGCTGACCTACGCTGATCAGAGCCACCGCGGTGTTGAATACATGTTTGCTCACTTGCAACGCCCAGCTGTCATCAATTTGAACAATACCCAGCTGCCAAATGATGATCTTAAGTTCTTGATCGACGACTTTTTGAATGAAGCGCACTGGACTGATAGCAACAATAAGGCTGTCACCGGCCGGCAAAATTCCGACTACTTGACCATTTACCAAGGCACCACAACCACTAAAGTGCCAATGAACTTTGTTTACAAAGACCAAGCTGCTTTGGCCAGTTACTTGGCTGAGAAACTGGCACCATTTGGCAATATGCGAAGAACTGGCAGCAGAGTAGGTGCTAATGCTGCTGCAGCTTTGCAAGACGTCACTGGCATTTACGGCACGCCGTCCAACCCAGATATTCCTGACCCGGGTGATGATAACCACCATGAGCAGCCGGGTAATAACGATAAGCCAGAAAAACCAACTATTGATGACGATAAGCCGGAAAAGCCAAATATCGATGACGATCAACCGACCCAACCTAACATCAATGAAGACAAACCGGAACGGCCGCACATTGATGACGAAACCCCACAAATTCCTCATCTGGCCGGCGATCAGGGTCAACAGAATGGTCAGCATGGCCACAAGTAGCTAATAAGGCGGCTCAAGCAGCTGTCACAAAGCAAGCTGCAAATAAATTGCCACAAACTGGCGACAAGAAGGCCAGTCTTGCTTGGTTAGGTTTAGGCCTTGCTTCCTTAGCTGCCCTGTTAGGCCTTGCAGGTGATCGCAAGAGAAGATAGACAACTAGACACTGAGATTGCTTCCATGAAAAAACAGAGGGCATCGAGCGTCTCGTCAAAACCGGTAAATAATTCAATCACGTAAGAGACTAAGCAACTAATTACTGCTTAGTCTTTTTTCTACTCTGATTTTGTATATAATTAAAAAACAAATTGGAGGATAAAGCATGAATAAGTTAGTTTTAACACGCAAACGCTGGTTCCAACTTTTCGACGTTCAGCTGCTGATCGCTTTGGCCGTCTCAGTCACCAGGTTGTTTGCAACCAAAGCTGCGCCTGCGGCCGTTGCGCAAGTTGTCTGGGAAGTCGTTATCATCGCGTTGACCGCCTACGTGCAAAGGCCCAACAAGATAGTTGCTGTGATTGATCGCTGGGTCTGTCTGCTTTTTGCCAGCCAAATTTTACTGGCCCTGGCTGCATTACATCACCTATCATGGCGTCATCGCTGCCTTTGCAATACTGATCATTGCCTGTTTTTTAGGTCAAGCCTGGGGTTACCAAGTCAACCCTAATTTAAAATTTGGCAAAAGCAGTCATTTTCAAAAGTCTGTTTTTATGATTTTAATTGCTTTTGCCGTTCTTGATCTGGTCTACAATTCTTTTAACGACGCTGGCAAACAAATTTGGACCGTCTTTTTTAAGTATTCAGTGGCTATTAAGGCCAAATACCTCACCATCCCTAGCTTTACCGCGGCCTTAGAACCGGGAATCTTAGAATAAGTGATGCGGTATTTCGCTATTTTGATTTTGTTGGCTGGCTTTAACCGTTTGCCACGCTGGCGTGTCCCGCTCGCTATTTACGGCTCGGGCCTGCTGTTCGGCCTTGCGCATGCTGGCAACGTCGGTTGGAATGGCGAAACCTTAACGGCCACTATCGCCCAAGTTATCGGCGTCATGGGCAGTGGCTTTTTATGGGCCGTCTTGTATTTATATAGCGGCAAATTGTGGTTGCCCATGCTCTTTCACTTTTTAACTGATTATTTTGCTAATATTCAAAGTGGTTGGAATTCTGCTGGTTGGACCTTTAATGGCACTGCCGCCGACTACTTGGAGGAATTTGTAATAGTTGCAGTCCCGCTCGCTGTCTCCATCTGGTTCATGTTTGGGAAAAGGCGGCAAGTGCTGGAAGAAAATGCCGATCGTTTGTTGAAAATAAGTTGATAATTGCCAGAAACCGTTTGACTCAGGCTGGGTAAACGAGTATTATAAACAACGTTGAGAACAAGAAGAAGCTGCCCGCTTCTCGCCTAAGTCAAGAACCTCTGGGCTAATTGATATTTTCTGTTGATTAAAAGGCGGGTTGTTGTGAACCCGTCTTTTTCTTGTCCTCAAATTAACATGGAGGTGAAGACTCATACCACGAGATTTGATTTTAAACGACAGCATCCGGGCCCGTCAGGTCCGCCTGATCGGTGAAGACGGTCAACAAATCGGCATCGTGCCCCGCACCCAAGCTCTGCGGCAAGCCCAAGACGCCAACCTTGATTTAGTCCTGATCTCACCAAAGGCCAAACCGCCAGTTGCCAGAATCATGGACTACGGCAAGTTCCGCTTCCAACAACAAAAGAAGGAAAAGGAAAACCGTAAGAAGCAAAAGACAACTG